>NZ_JASATQ010000013.1:0-92923 GCF_038440415.1 Sphingomonas sp. OTU376
TGGCGAACGCCATCACCGCCAGCCCCGCCGCCAAGCCCACCGCCCCCGCCGCCAGGAAGGGCTTGCGCCGCCTCCTCCGGTGCGCGAAGCGCCCCGCCCGCCCCCCCCCCCCCCCCCCGCCCCCCCCCCCCCCCCCCCCCCCCCCCCCCCCCCCCCCCCCCCCCCCCCCCCCCCCCCCCCCCCCCCCCCCCCCCCCCCCCCCCCCCCCGCCCCCCCGCCCCCCCCCCCCCCCCCCCCCCCCCCCCCCCCCCCCCCCCCCCCCCCCCCCCCCCCGGGGGTCACGAAGAGAGACATGCACCCCATGAACGAAGAAAAAGCGTGATCCCGACTCCCGAGCCAGGATCACGGAGGGGAGTCGTTCAGATGGCGTATTTCGCCCGCTGCGGC
The DNA here is from genome assembly GCF_038440415.1 of Sphingomonas sp. OTU376. Taxonomy (NCBI): domain Bacteria; kingdom Pseudomonadati; phylum Pseudomonadota; class Alphaproteobacteria; order Sphingomonadales; family Sphingomonadaceae; genus Sphingomonas; species Sphingomonas sp. OTU376. The sequence goes on from NZ_JASATQ010000013.1 coordinate 388, forward strand.
CGGCTGAGCATCGCGTTTGCCGCATCGTCCCCGATGAACTTCTCGGCCTTGGGATCCCATTTCAGGCGCCGCCCGGTCTTCATCGCGACATGATGGAGCAGGCAGGTCGAACAGGCGCGGTGGCCGATCTCGGCGGGCGCGCTGACCGGTACCCCTTTCAGGATCGCATCGAGCCAGTTCCGGTGCTGCTCGGGCGCCTTGTAGAGTTGCACCTCGTTCGGGCCGATCACGCTGTCGAGGATCTTCGCATCGCTCGCGCTGAGCGGCACGTCGGCGGGTTTGGATGGGTCGGACGAGGAGACCGCGCCGGTGCGCTGGACGAACACCCAGCCCTTGTCGCCGATGAACTTCACGCCATTGGGCAGCGCGCCCGAGATCGTCATCGTCACGCCATTGGCATAGCGGGCATGCGTCTCGAACGGACCGTGCACGTCCCACAGGCCGGATTTGGGGAATTCGGCGCTGCCCCAGATCTCGACGAGCCCCGAATGCTCCATGTCCATGCCCCAATGGGCGATGTCGACATGATGCGCGCCCCAGCCGGTGATCATCCCGGCGCCGAACTGCTCCATGCGCAGCCAGCCGGGGCGATCCTCGAAGCTGTTCTGCGGGTGGACGCGGATCTCGGTATAATATTGCTCGGACGTGGTCCCCAGCCAGGCGTCGTAGTTGAGGTTCGGCGGGATCGGCATCCGCGGCGCCTCGGGTCCCGAAGGATCGCCCGGCAAGCCGATCTCGACATGCCTGAGCTTGCCGACCCGGCCGTTGCGGACCAGCTCGCAGGCACGGTGGAACTGTGGCCAGGGGTCCTGCCCGCGCTGCTGCGAGCCGATCTGCAATATCCTGCCCGACTTCTTCACTTCGTCCGCCACCCGCCGACCCTCGGCGATGGTCAGCGAGGCGGGCTTTTGCAGATAGACATGCTTGCCCGCCTGCACCGCATGCACGGCGAGCGGCGCGTGCTGGTGGTCGGGGGTCGAGATCAGCACCGCGTCGATGTCCGTCGCGGCGAGTAACTCGCGATAGTCGGTATAGCCGCGCGTACCGGAGTAATTCTTCCCCGTGCTGGCGGCGTAACGGTCATCGACCAGCTGCATGCCCGCGCCCAGCCGCTTGGTGTCGACATCGCACACCGCGACGATCTGGGCGTCGGCGTGCTTGTGGATCTCCTTCATGTCATGGACGCGGCTGATCCGGCCGACACCGATCGCGCCCACCGCAACACGGTTGGAGGGAGCATTCCGGCCAAACACGCTGGACGGCACGATCATCGGCGCCGCTACCGCTCCGATCGCCTGGCGTCTGGAAAGCCGCATGCCCCTCTCCTCATCTTCGTGGTTCAGGCCGTGATGGGCCTCGTCGCGTTCTTCTGTGCGGTGAGCACCAGCTCGGCGGCGAGCAGGGCCTGATCCTGGTCCTGCGCCACGCTCGAGCGCTCGACGATGTCGGTGATGAATTGCGGGCCGAAGGGCAGCGGCATCTTCGAGCAGTCGATATAGCGCACGCCCTGCTTGTCGCAGATCAGCAGGTGGTTGCCGCCGGGGCGCCCGGAGATATCAACGTACTTGCGCAGCTCGATATAGCCCTCGGTACCGAGGATGAAGAGCCGGCCGTCGCCCCAGGTCGGCAGGCCGTCGGGCGTGTACCAGTCGACTCGGACATAGCCGGTGCCGCCGTCGCCGGTCAGCATCATGTCGCCGAAATCCTCGAAGCCCGGCTTGTCCGGCCATTTGAGGTTGCCGGTCTGCGCCGCGACGACATGCGCGGTCTTCGAACCGGTGTAGAACAGGAACTGCTCGGCCTGATGGCTGCCGATATCGGTGAGGATCCCGCCATAGCGGTTCTTGTCCCAGAACCAGTCCGGCCGCCCGGCCCCGACACGATGCGGCGCGAGGTTCACCGTCTGGATCACCTTGCCGATCCGCCCCTGCTGGACGAGCTCGCCGGCATGGACCGCGGCGCGAACTTCCAGCCGCTCGGAATACATGATCGCGAACTTGCGCTTCGTCTCCGCGATCGCCTTGCGAACCTCGGCAAGCTGCTCGAGGCTGGTGATCGCCGGCTTGTCGCCCAGATAGTCCTTGCCCGCGCGCATCGCCTTGATGCCCAGCGGCGCGCGCAGATCGGGGATCGGCGCGCCGACGATGAGCTGGATCGACTTGTCGCCCAGGATCTCGTCCTCGCTGCGGGCGAGCTTCACGGCATTGCCATAGCGCTTGCGGAAGGTGTCGACCTGCTTCGGATCGGCCGAGAAAAAGGCCCAGAGCACGCCGCCGCCGCGGATCATCGCGTCGGTCATCGAATAGATATGCGCATGGTCGAGCCCGATCACGCCGAAATCGACCCGGTGCTTCACCCCAGGCTCCGGCCCGGTAGGCGCGGCATTCTCGGACGGCGCATTGCCCGAGCTCTGCGACTGGGCGAGCACTTCGGGGGGCAGCATCGCGGCAATGCCGGCCATGCCGAGGATCGAACGACGGTCCATGTCACGCACTCCTGTCATTTCACCCCGCGTCAATTCGGCGGCGTCGCGGCGGTCTTCCAGTTGATAACGTGATAGGTCGCCGGGGTCCCGCCCGCATTGCGCAACGCATGTGGCGCATTCGACGCATTGAAGATCACCGAACCCGGCCCAAGCCGCTCCCATTTGCCGCCCGACAGCGTCTCGACGGTGCCGGTGTCGACGATCACCAGCTCCTCGTTCGGATGGGTGTGCGGCGGGTGCGAGGACAGGCCCGGATTGAGCGTGGTGACGTGCATCTCCAGCTCGGACAGCGTCGCGGTCGGCTGGCGGACGAGATTGCGGATCTCGCCGACATCGGTCTTCTGGACCGTGAGCTTGTTCCAGTCCCACACCGTCGGCCCAAGCAGGTCATGCTGCTGGGCAAGCGCGCTGGCACCCCATCCGCAGAGCAATGCCGTGCTTGCGACGAACACATCCCTTTGCGTGATTCGCATCACCACTCTCCTCGTCCGCGCGGTCGTTCGCCGCTTGGGACAAGGGAGTGATAACCGCAATTGTCCGAGTTTTGAACTCTATTTTTCGAACATGGCCACTGCACCGCCATGTGCCGCGAGATCGAGCGTCAGCGTCTCTCCGTCCGCCACTCGCTTCTCGGTGAGGACCGGTGCATCCGGCTGGGCGCCATCCGCCCAGAGCCGCATCACTCCACCCCTAGGCCCGAGAAAATCGAGCGACACAGTGACCTTGCGCGCGGTCTCGCTGTTCATCGCGCCGAGATACCAGGTCCGGCCCTTGCGGCGGGCGAGCACGATATACTCCCCCGTCTCGCCCGCCAGATAGCGTGTCTCGTCCCAGCTCGCCGGCACCGCCTTGATGAAGTCGAACCCCGCGGGACTCGCAGCATAGGTATCCGGGCTGTCCGCCACCGCGGCGACCGGGGACAGGAACACCACATACATCGCCAGCCCATGCGCCCGCGTCGTCTGGACGAACGGCAGGTCGTTCCGGATGCGGAAGGCCTCGGGCGTCACGTTGCGGAAGCCGCCCGGCGTATAGTCCATCGGGCCGATCAGCCCGCGGGTGAAGGCGAGCATGACGTTGTGCCGCGACGTCGCCCGCTTGCTCCACTTGTTGTACTCGGCCCCCATCACGCCTTCCTGCGTCATGAAGTTCGGCCAGGTGCGTGCCAGTCCGCGCGGCGGGAACGCGCCGTGGAGATCGACCATCAGGTGATGCCGCGCCGCCGCGCCGAGCAGCTTGGTGTACCAGTTGACCATCCACTGGTCGTCCCGGTCCATGAAATCGACCTTGATGCCGGCAACGCCCATCTTCTCGTAGAGCGCGAGCGCATCCTCCATCTGCTCGTCGAGCGCCTGCCAGTGCATCCACAGCCACAGCCGCACCTTCTTCGACTTCGCATAGTCGGCGACTTCCTGGAGGTTCAGCGCATCGGCCCATCTGGTGATGTCCACACCCGGGCGGCGCACCCCGCCCCCGCCGGCCCCGGCGTACCAGCCCTCGTCGATCATCGTATAGGGCAGGCCATTGGCGGCGGCGAAGTCGATCAGCGCCTTTGCGACCGCAGTGGTGCTGCGCTGGCCGGGGAGCGACGCGATCACCGGCCCGCTCCACCAGTCCCAGCTCGTCAGGCCCGGCTTGATCCAGCTGGTGTCCTCGATCCGGCTCGCGCTCGAGAGGTTGCTGACGAGATTGCTCTCGTTGAGCTTGCCGAGCTGGTTGGCGAGCATGACCACCCGCCACGGCGTGACGATCGGGCTACCGACACGGCTGTGCACCGCGATCCGGTAATCGTCAAGCGAGGGCGACAGCTTCACCTGCAGCCCCGCCCCGCCGTCCCCGCGCCCGGTCAGATACATGCCCGCAAAGTCGATCAGGTCCGCTTCGGTGATCGCGAAGGCGGCCTTGCCGCTCTCACAGGCAAAGGGGAGATCGAACAGATTATGGTCGCGCAGATGCGGCACGTCGACAGGGTCGAACTCGCCCTCATGGCTCGATCCGAATTTGCCGACATTGAAGCCCCAGCATTTGTAGCTGGGTGGGAAATAGAAGCCGGTGCGATCATAGCGGACGATCGCCGCCGCGGTCTGTGGCTGGACGGGAACGACCGTGCGGAACGCAACGCCGTCGTCATAGGCACGCAGCACGATGTCGAGCCTGCGCTTCGCCCCCGCCTTCTCCTGGAAGTGCACGGTGAGCTGGTTGTAATGGTCGTGCCCCTCCGAGGCGGTACCCGCCACGATCGGATAGCGCGCATCGGCGCTGGCCGTCTCCGATCCCGTAACCGCGAGATTATAGCCCAGCGTATCCGCATCGAGATCGAGCAGGATCGGCGACGGCGCGATCACGATATTGCCGGCGCGCGAGATCGCATAGACCGGCGTGCCCGAGCCATTGAGCTGGATCGAGATGCGGTTGCCGCCGTCGGGCGAGACGGCGGTGAGCAGCTGTTGCGCGGAAGCGGGCGTGATGGAGAAGAGAGCCGCGAGCGCCAACAGTACCCCCCTCCCTGCAAGGGAGGGGCCGGGGGTGGGTGGATGCACGCGATACGGCGCGATGAAGCCGGTGGAAGCAGGATCGCCATGACGCAACCCACCCCTGCCCCCTCCCTTGCAGGGAGGGGAATTGCGCAGGAACCGCATCACGCCTTGTGCGCCTTCAGCACCGGCGCGAGCACGGTCTCCATCGCGGCATAGCCCTGTTCGGTCGGATGCACCCCGTCATAGGCCATGCCGGGCTTCATCGCGCCCTCCCCGGTCGCCAGCACGCCGGTATAGTCGACATAGGTGGCGCGAGCACGGCGGGCATAGTCCGCCAGCCAGGCGTTGATCTTCCGGATGGGCTGCACCGTCTCGAGGCCTTGGCGCCACGGGAAATGATCCGCCGGCGGCACGGAGGCGAGCAGCACCTTGATACCGTTGGCCTGGGCCAGCTCGGTCATCATGCGGAGGTTGTCGCAGCTCTGCTGGACGGTCATCTTGCCGGTGTTGCCGGCGATATCGTTGGTCCCGGCCATGATGTGGATCAGGCGCGGCTTGAACGCGATCACGTCGGCCATCATCCGCAGCACCATCTGCGGCGTGGTCTGCCCGCTGATCCCGCGGCAGATCCGGCCGGGCGTGAAGAAGGCCGGATGCTTGGACTGCCAGCCCTCGGTGATCGAATCGCCCATGAAGACGATATCGACCTTCCGGCCCGAGGCGATCAGCGTTGCGTTGTCGGCGGCGTAGCGGCCGAGCCACGGCCAGTCTTCCTTGAGCTGGCGCTGATGCTTGTCCTCCCAGCTCTCCTGCGCCTGGGCGGCCCGGGCAACGGCGGGGAGCAGGAGCGCTCCGGCAAGGAAACCACGGCGGACGATGGGCATCGCGGCACTCTCCGGCATCGTTAGATACCGGTAACAGTAGCGCCGGCCGGGTGCGCAAGGAAGCGCCCGATGCAGGATCGGGCGCTCCGAAGAAAGGCACGCAAGTTCTGGCGAAACGGGCCGTTTAATGGATCGGCCCGGTGTTGTGCGCGGATATCGGCGTCGGGTCGGACAGCGTAACGCGCACCAGTTCGTTTCCTTGCCGCCGGAGGGGAGTATCCGGGGTCCGGCGGCAAGTGAACGAAGCTTCTCCGATCAGTGGATCGAAGCAGTCTCACCTTCGGCATTGACCACCGGCGCACGGCCGGCAGCGATCGCGAAGCCGCACAGCGCGACATAGCAGAGCGCCGGAACGATCAGCGCGAAGCTGTAGCCGTGCGAGCCCGAGACCAGCCCCACCAGCAGCGGCAGGATCGCGCCGCCGACGATGGCGGTGCAGAGCAGGCCCGACGTCGATTCGGCGCTCGCGGTCGAACGCTCCAGGGTGAGCGTGAAGATCACCGGGAACATGATCGAGTTGAACAGGCCGATCGCCAGCGCGACGAAGCCGGCGGTGACGCCGCCCACCGCGAAGACATAGAGGCACATCGCCGCGGCGATCGCCGTGAACAGCGCGAGCAGCTTGTGGGCCTTCACCACGGTGAGCAGGCCCGAGCCGATCGCGCGGCCGACCATTGCGCCAAGCCAGTAGAAGGCAACGGCCTTGCCGGCTTCCTGCAGCGAAACGCCGTGCACGCCGTCGCTACCCATCGCATAGCCGAGCAGCGGCACGCTGAACGCGGCGTCGGACTGGCCCCAGATCGCGTTCGAGTTGAGGAACAGCGCCATCTGAGTGCCGATCGACACTTCGGCGCCGACATAGAGGAAGATGGCGAGGCCGCCGAACAGCGCCCATTTCGACGAGAAGGCCGCGAACAGGCCGTCGCTGGTCGTCGCCGGCGCCGGAGCTGCCTCGGTGACGACACGGCGGCTGAGGAAGAAGAACACCGCCAGCGCGGCGATCAGGCCGCAGATCCAGAAATAGGCGGAGTCGATGCCCTGCAGCGCCTGGGCGCGGATCTCGGGAGTGATCGTCGTGCCTTCCTTCACCTCGACGCCCTGCAGGAACAGGTGCGCGCCGAGCAGCGGGCCGAGGAAGGTGCCGAAGGAGTTGAAGGTCTGGCTGAGCACCAGGCGGAAATGGCTGCCCTTCGGGTCACCGAGCGCGGCGGCGAGCGGATTGGCCGCCACCTGCAGCACGGTGATGCCGCTGGCCATCACGAACAGGCCGAGCAGCACCAGCCAGTAATTGGCGGCGTTGGCGGCGGTCAGCATGATCAGGCAGCCGGCGATCATCGTGACCAGCGCGGCGATGATCGAAGGCACTGCCTTCAGCCGCGAAACCAGTGCCGAGGCCGGGATCGAGACGACGAAATAGGCGAAGAAGAACGCGAAGGCGCTCGCCTGGGCCTGGAAATCGGTGAGCGTGAAGATGCCCTTCACCGCGGCGACCAGCGGGTCGACCAGCGAGGTGATGAACCCCCAGGCAAAGAACAGGGTTGTGACGGCGGCGAACGCCAGCGTCGTCTGTGTTGAACGTGTAGATGCCAAGAAACCTCTCCCTGCGGACGTCGCCCGCTCCTTGCCACGGCGGGCGTTTGAGGGAAACTGGTCCGACAACGTTGCCACTGTCAAGGCGCGTCGTCGCAAAGTATAAATTCGACGCTCGCCACGCGCGCCCGCTTTGGCTTAATAGCAGGTGGCGATTCAGGTCGCCCGGCCTCAGGGCGGCCGCGAAGGAGATTGCGAGTGACCAAAGTGTTTTCGGGCCGGGTGGCCCGCCGTGCCGCATGGACAGCGGTACTTGCCGGAATCGCGGCGCCTGTCGTCGCGCAACAGGTTGCCCCCGCGCCGCAGACAAACCCCTCGCAGACGCTGCCCGTCGTACCCGTGCCGCCGTTCGTTCCGAACGCGCCGGTGGTGCTGCCGGTGCTGAGCGCATCGCAGGCCGCCGAGCTCGCGCCGATCCTCACCGAGGCCGGCTTCGCCCAGGGCCTGCGTCGCGCCGGCGATCCGACGCCGAGCTTCAAGGACAACCAGGCGCTGGTCCGCGCCGCGCTCGATTATGCCCGCGCCGTCCATTCGGGCCGCCTTGCGGAGGCCGATTTCGACCCGAACTGGGGCCTGCGCCCTACTGCCTATGATCCCCTGCCCGCCTTTGCCGAGGCAGTGAAGCAGAACCGCGTCGGCGCCTGGCTGCGCGACCTGCCGCCGCCCTGGGCCGGCTATGACGCGCTGCAGGCCGGCCTCGCCACCTATCGCCAGATCGTCGCCAAGGGCGGCTGGCAGAAGCTCGCCGCCGGTCCCGACCTCGCCGCCGGCGCCAGCGGCGCCCGCGTCGCCGCCCTGCGCAAGCGCCTCTCGGTCGAGGACAGCCAGGTGACCGCCACCGGCGACAAGTTCGATGCCGAGCTCAAGGAAGCCGTCGTCCGCGCCCAGCGCCGCTACGGCCTCAACCCCACCGGCGTCGTCTCGTCGGGCACGCTCGCCGCGCTCAACGTGCCGGCCGAGGACCGCGTCGGCCAGATCATGGCGAACATGGAGCGCTGGCGCTGGCTGCCGAGCGAACTGCCCGCCAAGCGCATCCAGGTGAACATCGCCGCCGCCGTGCTCACCGTGTTCGAGGGCGACTCCCCGATCGCATCGATGAAGGCCGTCACCGGCCGTCCCGGCAACGAGACGCCGATGCTCCAGTCGAAGATCCACTCGATCGTGCTCAATCCGCCCTGGAACGTGCCGGCCGGCATCGCCCAGAAGGAGCTGTGGCCCAAGGGCGAGGCCACGCTCAAGGCGCAGGGCTACAAGATCATCGGCACCGGCGCGAACCGCCGCCTGCAGCAGCAGCCCGGCCCGAAGAGCGCGCTCGGCCGCTACAAGTTCGACTTCCCGAACAACTATGCCGTGTACCTGCACGACACGCCGTCGCAGTCGACCTTCGCCAGCTTCAGCCGGCTTGCCTCGCATGGCTGCGTCCGCCTGGAGAAGCCGGGCCCGCTCGCCCAGCTGCTGCTGCGCAACGATCCGAACTGGCAGCCCGAGCAGATCAACGCCGCGCTCGCCAAGGGCGACACGCTGCGCGTGAGCCTGCAGGACCAGGACCAGGTCTCGGTCTATCTGCTCTACTGGACCGCCTTCGCCAACGCGAACGGCACGATGAACTTCCGCGGCGATCCCTATGGCTGGGACAAGGATCTCGCGGCAAAGATCGAGAAGCGCTCGGCGATCACCGCCGCCGCCGTTTCCGCACGTTGATAACAAGGGGAATGAACCAGATGAAGATCCGCACCCTCGCCCTGATCGCCACCGCCGGCCTGGCGCTCGCCGCCTGCTCGGGCGGCAAGCCCGACGAGACCGCGAACGAGACCATCGTCGCGAACATCGGCGAGCCGGAGAGCTTCTCCAACGTCACGATCGACGAGCCGGTCGCCACCCCGGCGGTGACCAACGCCACCACGGCGGACACCGCCCCGTCGGCGCCGAGCCTCGCGCCGGACGAGCAGACCCAGGACGACGCCGACGCCACCGGCATGACCGCCAAGGTCGACCGCAATTCGAGCGCGGGCGAGCCGGTGCATTGAGTTCAAGCGCGGGCGGGTACCGCAGGTACTCGCCCGCTCCCATCCTGTCGCCAGTCAGGATGTGACAGCTGACTTGGCAGTTCCCCGGCCTTAGCCGGGGAACCTGGGCAGCTCATTTTCGACAGGCCTAATCCTGCGTCCGGATGCAGAGCGACACCGCGCCGCCGGCCAGCGTGCCGCCCGCCAGGATCAGCAGCCAGATCATGTAGCCGGTCTTCTCCGGCGCCAGCGCCAGCGCGAGCAGCGGCGCGACCATTGCCGGCAGGGTATTGGTCAGGTTGAGCACGCCCAGGTCGCGGCCGCGATGCTCCGGGTTGGGCAGCAGCTGCATCGCGATCGCCGAGTGGATCGCCAGGAACACGCTGAGCCCGGACAGCGCCAGCGCGTGCCCCGCCGCCGCCATGCCCCAGCTCTTGGCGAACGCCATCACCGCCAGCCCCGCCGCCATGCCCACCGCCCCCGCCGCCAGGAAGGGCTTGCGCCGCATCATCCGGTCCGAGAAGCGCCCCGCCAGCACCGTCAGCAGCACTGCGATGATCGTCGACGCCGTCATCGTCGCGACGATCGGATTGGCCTCGACGCTGGTCTTGCTGATGTCCTCGCGGTCGAGCACCGACAGGAAATAATAGAAGCCATAGGTCGACAGGCCATTGCCCGCGACCTGGAACAGGATGCGCGAGGTCCAGGCGAGGATGAAGTCGAACCGGCGCAGCTCGCGTTGCGGCGCGGGCGGAGGCGCGGGCAGCGCCGCGCCTTCGCGGGCGAGCAGCAGGAAGGGCGCGGTCAACGCGATGAAAAGCAGGCAGAGCAAGGCATAGCGGGTCAGGTCGCTGCCCAGCCCGGGGAGCGTGACCAGCACCGCCGACATCGCACCGATCGGATGCGCGATGCCGGTGAGCCCCGCCACCACGCCCTTCTGGTCGTCCGGTATCTCGTCCGCCATCACCGCGGCGATCGGCGCGAACATCATGTTGATGCCGATCTGGATGCAGAACACCGCGAGCAGCAGGCTCGCCGGGTCGGCGGAGACCAGCAGCACGCCATAAGCGGCGCAGAGCACGCCCAGCCCCACCGTTACCCACGGCCTGCGCGTGCCGTGGCGCAGGCGCGTGCGGTCGCTCAGCGCGCCGAACAGGATGTTGGTGATGCTCGCCACCGCCGCGCCGCCCAGCGCACCGGCACTGAGCAGCTGCACCGCATGCTCGCCCCCGGCCTGCGCCGCCTTGAGCGGCAACAGCACCATGACGAACGGCATGAAGCTGACGAACATGCCCGAATAGGCCAGCGCGTAGAGGAAGATGAAGCCGCGGCCGGGCGAGACGAAGCGTGGCATGGGCGGCGGACAATCGGCGCCCCCCGCGCCCAAGTCAACGCCGCGGCGGCGCGGTCGAGACACGTTCGACGAAATCGAAGGGCAGCAGGTGCCGCGCATAGTCGAGCGCTCCGCCCCGCGCCTTGCCCTCGATCAGCAGCTCGGCCGCGCGCGCGGTCATCGCCGCGATCGGCTGGCGGATCGCGGTCAGCGCGGGCACGCTCATCCGCACCGTCGGCGTGTCGTCGAAGCTCACCACCGAGAGGTCGCCCGGCACCGACAGCCCCAGCGGCCCGGCCGCGTGCAGCACGCCCAGCGCCATCTCGTCGCTGCTCGCCAGCACCGCGGTCGGCGGCACGTCGAGCGACGCGAGCGTGTTCAGCGCATCGACGCCCGCCTCATAGGTGAAATCGCCCGGCTGCAGATAGGCCGGCTCGACCTGGAGCCCCCGCGCCTCGATCGCGCTGGTAAAGCCGCGCAGCCGGTCCGGGCTCATCGCATATTCGGGATGACCCTGGACATAGGCGATGCGCGTGTGCCCCAGGTCGAGCAGGTGCTCGGTCGCCCGGCGCGCCGCCGCCTCGTCGTCCATATAGACCGCGAAGCCGGGGCCTTCCTGGTGCGAGCCGAGCCGCGCGAAGATCAGCCCGTTGCGGTGGAGCAGCTCGGTGATCCGCGGATCGTCGCTGTGCGGCGGCGTCAGGATCACCCCGTCGGGATGCAGCGCGGAGAGTGCCGCCTGCACCTGTGCCTCGAGCTGGTCCGAATGCGAATCCACCAGCTCGAACAGCATGCGATAGCCATGCTCGGCGCATTTGAGCATCCCGCCGAACAGCATCTGGTCGACCCAGTCATTGCCGCGCCGCGACTGCCAGCCCTCGAGCGTCGGCCGCTCGTCGTTGAACGCCAGGATCAGATAGGAGCGCGATCCGCCCAGCCGCCGTGCCGCCAGGCTCGGCACATAGCCCAGCTTGTCGATCGCCGCCTGCACGCGCGCCTGCACGCCGGCAGTGACGTTCGGCCCCTTGTTGATGACGCGGCTCACCGTCTGCAGCGAGACTCCCGCCTCGGCTGCAACATCCTTGATCGTGATCGCGCGTTTCTTCTGCATCAAACCCCGGCAGACATGGCAGCTTGGGCCGGCCGGCCTAGATCGACCTTCTCCGCGCGGCAATGCGCATCGATGAACTGCTGCTGGGTCGGCAACTGGCGTACGAAGCCGGCAAGCTGGTCGCGCGCCTGGGCCAAGCCCGCATAGAGCCCGGCCTCGTCGATCCGGTCGACCAGCGGATGATAGGTGCGCGGCAGCTCGCCCATCCCGTCGAGCACGGAGAACCAGCTGACCGATCGGAACAGCTCGTCCAGTCCTTCGCGCAGCGTGCCGTTCGCGCGGAACAGCTCCACCCGCTCCTTCAAACTGTCCGGCCATTCCATGTCACGGCACTTGCGCCAGAAGGGCGTGTCGTCGCGCGCTGTGGTGCAATAATGGAGCACGATGAAGTCGCGGATCTCGGTATAGTCCGCGATCATCCGCCGGTTATATTCCTCCGCCAGCGCCGGGTCGCAGTGGCGATCGGGCAGAAAGCGGAAGAAGAAGTCCATGCCGCGATAGATCAGGTGGATCGCGGTGCTCTCCAGCGGTTCGATGAAGCCGGAAGCGAGCCCGATCGCCAGCACGTTCTTGTGCCAGATCTGCTGGCGCACGCCCGTCTTGAACGGCACCACCATCGGCCCGGCGACCACCTCGCCCTCCACCTTGTCGAGCAGGATGCGCGTCGCCTCGTCGTCGCTCATGAATTCGGACGCGAAGACATGGCCATTGCCGGTGCGGTGCTGCAGCGGGATGCGCCAGCGCCAGCCGGCGTCCTGCGCCTCGGCCAGCGTATAGGGTTTGGGCGGACCGACATTCTCGGTCTGCGCGGCGATGGCGCGGTCGCAGAACAGATAGTTGGACCAGTCGGTATAGCCGGTGCCCAGCGCCTTCTCGATCAGCAGTGCGCGGAAGCCCGAGCAATCGATGAAGAAGTCCGCGTCGACGGTCCGCCCGTCCTTGAGCGTCAGCGTCGAGACGAAGCCGCGATCGTCGAGCGCGACATCGGTGACGATGCCCTCGGTCCGCTTCACCCCGCGCGCCTCGGCATGACCGCGCAGATATTGGGCGACGCGCTTGGCATCGACATGCAGCGCATAGGAAGCGCCGGCGATCGGCGTGCCCCGCGCCTTGAACGGCAGCATGAACTTGCCCGCATGCGCCATCACCGTGGCTGGCGCGAAATCCTGCAGCGCGAAGTCATGGCCGTTGAGCTTCGCCTTGCGCCACACCTGGTAGAAGTCGCTCAGCTCGATCCGCTGGCCGACATCGCCGAACGGGTGGAAATAGGTCTCGCCCTGCTTCCACCAGTCCTTGAACTCGATCCCCAGCTTGAAGCTGGCCTGCACCTCGCGGATGAATTCCTGCTCGTTGATGTCGAGCTTGGCGATCAGCTCGAGGAAGGGCGGGATCGTGCTCTCCCCCACCCCGATCGTGCCGATGTCGTCGCTCTCGACCAGCTCGATCTCGAAGAGCCTGCCCTTCATGTGGTGCGCCATCACCGCGGCGGCGATCCAGCCGGCGGTGCCGCCGCCGACGATGCAGACTTTGCGGAGCGCGTCGGGGCTGTTCATGCGGGCGTCCTTAGCGACTGGTTCCGGGGCTCGGCAGCGGCGCCGTCCACCGTCGCGAGAAACTCTTCATGCGTCGGCGTGTCGGAGACGGTACGGGCAACCGCGGCCCGCATCTGCTCCAGCGCCGGCGCCAGTTCGGCAACGCTCACCGCCGCGACGCCGGGATCGATCCGCTCGGGCAGATGCTCGAACCCGCCATAGATGGCCAGCCAGGATGCCGGGTGGAACATCTCCCAGCGATAGCGGATGAACGCGCCCCGCGCCCGCCACAGTTCCATCTTGGCGGCCAGCGTGTCGGGCAAGGTCATGTCGCGGCACGCCTGCCAGAACGGCCCTTCGCGGGTGCTGAGATTGTAGTGGAGGATGATGAAGTCGCGAACGCGCTCCATCTCCTCGGCGCACTGAATATTGTATTCGGCGATCACCGCCGGATCGAAGCCCTTGTCCGGGAAGAGCTGCTTGAGCCGTTCGATCCCGGTCTCGATCAGCGCGATGCTGGTCGATTCCAGCGGCTCGAGGAAACCCGATGCCAGGCCCAGCGACACGCAGTTCTTCGCCCAGGCGACCTCGCGCCGCCCCGGCGTGAAGCGCAGCCGGCGCGGCTCCATCGTCGGCTTGCCCGGCACATGGGCGAGCAGCTCGGCGCGCGCCTCGTCATCGCTCTGGAAACTGCTCGAAAAGACGATGCCATTGCCCTCGCGGGCACGCAGCGGGATGCGCCATTGCCAGCCGGCGGTGCGCGCGGTGACCGTGGTGCAGCTCGGCGGCAGGCCCACCCGCTCGCTCTGCACCGCAAAGGCGCCGTCGCAGAGCAGCCAGTGCGACCAGTCCTGGTAGCCGATGCCCAGCGCCTCGCCGATCAGCAGGCCGCGGAAGCCCGAGCAATCGATGAACAGGTCGCCCTCGACCTTCTCGCCGCTGCCCAGCGTCACGCTCTCGATGAAACCGGTCTCGCCATCCAGCGACACATCGGTAATCTTCGCGTCGATCCGCATGACGCCGCTGCGCTCGGCATAGTCGCGCATGTGCGCGGCGAACAGCGCGGCATCGAAATGCAGCGCCCAGTCGAACACCGAGAGCTGGCTCGGGGGGTTGGGCAAGGGCACGCTGGCATGGCCTTCGCGCGCGAGCATCGCGCCCAGCGAATATTCCTCCAGCGGCGCGGCCTGGCCGGCGGCGCGGGCCTTCGCCCAGAAATGATGGAAGTCGATGCCGCGCAGGTCCTGCCCGAAGCGGCCAAAGGGGTGGACGAAACTGGTGCCGGGCTTCCAGTCGACGAAGCGGATGCCCAGCTTGGCGGTCGCCTCGCAGGCGCGCATCACTTCGGCGTCGGTCATGCCAAGGCTGGCGTAGAAGCGCCGGATGGTCGGGATCGTCGCCTCGCCGACGCCGATCGTGCCGATTTCCGAGCTTTCGATCAGGGTGATCCGGGTGCCCGTCCCCGCCAGGTATGAACCCAGGGCTGCCGCCGCCATCCAGCCCGCGGTACCCCCGCCGACGATGACGACACGCTCGATCGCGCCGCTGGCCATTCCCCCATCCTTCATGATGTCATCTGATAGTCTTGGTAACGGTATCGCAAGCGAAACCGCCTGCCTCCGCTCCTGAAAAATGGGCCGGCAGCCCATGGGGACTGCCGGCCCAGG
Source organism: Sphingomonas sp. OTU376 (assembly GCF_038440415.1). Classification (NCBI taxonomy): domain Bacteria; kingdom Pseudomonadati; phylum Pseudomonadota; class Alphaproteobacteria; order Sphingomonadales; family Sphingomonadaceae; genus Sphingomonas; species Sphingomonas sp. OTU376. Next base: position 15,473 of record NZ_JASATQ010000013.1, read on the forward strand.
AGGGTTGGCTCGTTAGAAGCGGACGCGCACGCCGCCCGAGAAGCGCGGCTCGAACCGGTTCTGCGAGTGGTACTGCTTCGAGTCGTCGTCGAACTGGAAGTAGTAGCGCTCGCGCTCGCCGAAGATGTTCGAGCCGTTCACGTACACCGCGAAGGCGTCGTTGATGTTGTAGGTCACGTTGGCGTCCACATATTGCGCGGTATCCTGGTAGATGCCGATGCCGCCGAAGGTGGAGGCCAGGCGCGGCGTGCGGTAGTTGTACGCCACGCGCAGCTGCAGGTGATCGTCCTGGTACCAGCCGACCAGGTTGACCTGGCTCTTCGAGTTATCCGGGAACGGGAAGCGCGAACCGTCGAGTGCACGGCCGTTCTGCTTGCTGTCCGAATAGGTGTAGTTGGCGTCGATACCGAAGTTGCGGAAGAAACCGCTGCCGATCAGGTCGCTGAAGGCAAGCTTCGCCCCCACTTCGAATCCCTGCAACGACCCACCCGTCCCCTGTTCCGGCTGGGTGACCGGAACCGCACGACGGATCACGCCGTCGCCGTCCGCGAAGCGGCCCGCGCCCGGGGTGGTGCGGCTCTGGACGAAGCTGTTGATGTCCAGCTTGAACGCACCGATGTTGAACATCGAGGCGCGGCCCAGATAATATTCCAGGCTCACGTCATAGTTGTTCGAACGCCACGGGTTGAGGTTCGGGTTGCCGCTCGAGCTGGCGCCGGTGACCTGGCGCACGCCGCAGGGCGCGTCCGTCGGCCCCGGCGTGCCCGAACAGGGAGAGTCCGCGGTCGAGATGGTCAGGCCGCCGCCATAATTGCCCAGATCCAGCGGGATCATCGTCTTGGCGAAGGCCGCACGAACGCGAAGCTGGCGCGTGAAGTCGTACGACAGCGTGACGGTGGGCAGCCAGTCGAGATACGAGCGGCGCGAAACCACGTCGCCGGTATCGAGATTGGTGTCACCATAGGCGCGCGTGTCGCCGGTGAGGTTCTGCTTCACGGTCAGCTTGGTGTTGATGACGCGCAGGCCGAGATTGGCCTTGAACCCGCCCGTGGAGAAGGCGGTGTTCAGGTACGCGCTCTCCTCGACCAGGTCGACGTCATAGGTGTTGCCCGGGATGGTGACCTCGGTCGAGGGACCGAACACCTTGTCCTGGAACGCCTTCACATCGTCGAACGCCTTGGGATCCGCGACCCACAGGCCCGGCATGCCGTTGACCACGCCGCCCCAGTTGGTCTGGAAATAGACCGGGGTATAGGCATTGAGCTTGGTCGGGCGGTTGACCGTATAGCCCTGGAAGCAGGTCGGTGCGTTGGCCACGGTAGCCGCGGTGCAGTTCGACGGCGCGGTAGCCGCCGGCAGTGCCGCATTGTACCCCGGGTTGGAGACGAACTCGCCCGCCGAACACTGGGCGTTGTCCATAACAACGTCGATCGCCTTCCACTGCGCAAGGCAGCCTTCCGGAACCGCTGCGCCGTTGCCGCCGTAGAAGTTCGAGAAGAGGTGGAAGTTTCGGATCTGGGTCTGGCGGTCCGAACGGCGCACGCCGACATCGACACGGTTGAGCAGGCCGAACAGGCCGCCTTCGTCGAAATCATAGCTGCCGTCGGCGCGGAACACGCCCAGGCTCGCATGGTTCTCCTGGTTGCCCTCGGACGAGAAGGCCGCGACAGCATAGCTGTCGAGATTGGCCATATAGTCCTTGAGCGTCTTGCCGGCGCCCAGGCCGCCCGAGATGGCGGTGTCGAAGCCGCTGATCGCCGGGTTCGAGCCGCGCAGATCGAGATGGAGCTGCGGGTCCTGGCCATAGCCGAGCGGGTTCGGGTTGATGTAGCGGCCGCCGCGCGAGCCGACTACGCCGTTCGAATATTGCGACGCGGGATACTGCGACGCGATGTTCGCCGGGTAGAACGGACCACGGGTGCGGTCCGCGGCGTTGCGGAACAGCGTGAAGGCGCGGCCCGGCGCGTACTGCCAGTTGCTCAGGTCGCCCTGCACCTGGCCGTTCATGCTGCGCATGTTGGCGTTGGACTTCAGCGCGCGGGCACTGAACTTGAAGTTGTCCTTGTCGTAGTCGATCTGGAAATTGTAGTTGGTCGAGTGCTCGCGCGCGGTGCGGTTGACCGAGAACGAGTTGAACCACCAGACATTGAGATCATACTGGTTCACGTCCAGCCAGGGCTGGCCGTTGCCGGCGGTCTGGCCCGAGGGCGTGCTGTCGGTCGGCGTGGTCCAGCCAAGGCCGTTCCAGCGGTTCGAGATGTTGATGCCGGCGGCGCGGTTGTGCTCGACCAGCTCGGTGTGGAAGACTTCGCCGGTGACGGTCCAGTCGTCGTCGATCTTGAACTGGACGGCGCCGTTGATGCCGAAGCGCTGGCGCTCGACTTCGCGGTTGAAGAATTCATAGCCGTGCGGCGAGATCCAGTTGTTGCCGGAACCGCCCCAGTCATTGTTGCCGAACACGCCGCCGCCGATGCCGGCATAGCTGTTGCCCAGGCGGTTGCGGCTATAGGTCGCGCCGACCATCGCGCCGAAGCGGTCGCTGCGCCAGCTGGCCAGGCCGCTGAACAGATAGTCGTTATGCTTGGTGTTCGAACCCCGGGCATATTCGCCCTGCCCCGAGAACACGAAGCCTTCCTTCATGTCGAAGGGGCGACGGGTGCGCAGGTCGATCGTGCCCGAGATGCCCGACAGCGCGTTGCGCGTGTCCTGCGACTTGTAGACGACCACGGCGTTCATCAGCTGCGCCGGGATGTCGTTGAGGTTCGGCTGCGCGGTGCCGAGGTTGCCCGGGCTCAGATACTGCTCGCCGTTGAGCAGCGTGATGACCTGCGGCAGGCCGCGAATGTTGACCGTCGAGCCTTCGCCGGCGCTGCGCTGGATCTGGACGCCCGAGATGCGCTGCAGCGCATCGACGATCGTCACGTCCGGCAGCTTGCCGATGTCTTCCGACGAGATCGCATCGACGATCGCCGTCTCGTTGCGCTTGATGTCGACCGACTTGGCCTGCGACGCGCGGATGCCGGTGACGACGATCTCTTCACCCGCATCCTGCGTGTCCTGCGGCACCACGGCCGTATCCTGGGCCCATGCCGGCGCGACCATCGCGGTCGTCGCCAGCAAGCCGGCCATCAAACTGGATATTCCCTTCATTCCCTTCGTCCTCCCACTCTGTTCTGCACCCCGACGCATCTACGCGCGCCTCACCCGGTGCTGTCCCGTCAGGGCGCCAGACGGCGCTCCTGCAAATCCGCCGCGCCCGTGAGCACCGGTTGTCCGGCATCCCGCGAGATCGCGACGCGATAGGTTCCCGCCGCGACGTGCCAGCCCGGCTGGGCGGTGTCGTAGTCCGCGACGATGCGCGGCTCGGCGGTGAGCGTGATCCGGCGAGTCTCGCCGGGCTTGAGCGTCACCCGCTCGAAGCCCGCGAGGCGCAACGGGCGGGCGCCCGTGGCCGGAGTCACGTAAAGCTGGGGCACGTCGGCGCCTTCGCGCTTGCCGCGATTGGTGACGTCGAAGCTCACCGTCAGCGCGGCGCCCCCCTCCACCCTGAGGTTGGCATAGGCGAACTGGGTGTAGCTGAGCCCGTAGCCGAACGGGAAAGCCGGGCGCTGGCCCTGCTTGGCATACCAGCGATAGCCGACGTCGGAGCCTTCCTTATAATCGATCACGAACGGCTTGATCGCCCGCGCATCCTGCCCGCGATCGGGGGATGCCTTGACCTGGTCGAAGCCCGGCACCGTGGGGCGCGGCGCCTGGTCGATGGACGCCGGAAAAGTGATCGGCAGGCGCCCCGAGGGGTTCACCTCGCCGAACAGCACCCGCGCCACGGCCTCGCCGCCACGCTGGCCGGGATACCAGGCGGCGAGCACCGCCGGCACCTGCTTGAGCCAGGGCATCAGCACCGGGCCGCCGGTATTGAGCACCACGGCCGTCTTCGGATTGGCGGCGGCGACCGCGGCGATCACCGCATTCTGGTTGCCCTCCAGATCGATCGTCTCGGGATCCTCGGCCTCTGTGGTCCACTGGGTGGCCCAGACGATCGCCAGGTCCGCGTTCCTCGCCGCCGCAGCGGCAGCTTCGGGGTTGCTGCCATCGACGAAATCGACGCGCGCCTTGGGGGCCAGCGCACGGATTGCCGCAAGCGGCGAGGACGCATGCCAGGTCACGCGCACGAAGGACGCGGCCGGGCCGTTCTTGAGCGGGATCTCCAGCGGAATGCCGCCGGTCGAGCGGACCTGCGACGAGCCGCCGCCGGAGAGCACCCCGATATCGGCATGGCCGCCGATCAGCACGATCCGCTTCGCCGACTTGGCCAGCGGCAGGATATTCTTCTCGTTCTTGAGCAGCACGATGCCCGCCTCGGCCGCGCGCTGGGCGACCTCGGCATTCTTCGCGGTATCGATCGGCTGCGGCGTCTCGACCACCGGCGCGTCCATCACACCCGCCGAGAACATGCCGTTCAGGATGCGCCGCGCCATGTCGTCGAGCCGCGCCATCGGCAGCGCCCCGCTTTCCACTGCCTTGCGCAGGTCGGCCCGGAAGAAGGGATGCGTATCGAGCTCGCCGCCCGATTGCTGGTCGAGCCCGTTGCGCGCGGCCTTCACCGTCGAGTGCACCGCGCCCCAGTCGGACATGACATAGCCCGGATAGGCCCAGTCCTGCTTGAGCACGGTGTTGAGCAGGAACGCGTTCTCGCAGGCGAAGTCGCCATTGACCGACATGTAGGCGCACATCACCGAGCCCGGCTTGCCGCGCTCGATCGCCAGTTCGAAGGCGAGCAGATCGCTTTCCCGGAACGCCGCCTCGCCGATCTTCGCATCGCTGACGAAGCGGCCGGTCTCCTGCGCGTTCAGCGCGAAATGCTTGATCGTCGAGATGATGCGGTTCGACTGGATGCCCTTGATCGACTCGCCCGCAAGCGTGCCGGCGAGCAGCGGATCCTCGCCCAGATATTCGAAGTTGCGCCCACCCCAGGGATCGCGGGTCAGGTTGATGCCCCCGGCGAGCATCACGTTGAAGCGCTTGGCCCGCGCCTCGCTGCCGATCATCGCGCCGCTTTCATAGGCGAGCTTGGGATCGAAGCTGGCCGCCAGCGCCAGGCCCGAAGGGAGCGCGGTGGCGGTATCGCCCTTGCGCTGCTCGACCTGGTTGGCGACGCCGAGGCTGGCATCGGTCTCGCGAAGCGCCGGGATGCCCAGGCGCGGGATCGCCGGCTGCTGGCCGGCCGAGGGGATCAGGTCGGTCGGCGCGTCGGGCCCCTTCGCGAAGGGCGGGAACCATGTGTAGACGAGCGCCAGCTTCTCCTCGAGCGTCATCGCCGCGAGCAGCATTTCCGCACGGGCACCCGCGGGAAGCTTGGGATCGGCCCAGGGACGGGCGGAAGGATCGGCTTGAACCGGTGACGCGGCGGGTGCGACCTGCGCGTGCGCGGTCATCGTCCCGGCAAGCGCGGTGGTGGCAAGCAACGCCATGGAGCGCGCCACGTGCCGCAGGCTGAACAACATTCACCTCTCCCCTTCGGCGCATGCAACAGCGCCGCGCACGCCCGGGGGCGTGCCTGTTTATCCGATCCAACCTGGGGGAGGCTTATTCCGACAACGCTGTCGGATTCAGCGACAAACTAAGCCGACGACGCCTCGTGGCGCGCACGGCAGCCTGTTCCAACACCCCTCTATCGTTCGCGGAGTCTTGCGCTCCAATGGGGTGCTTAGAGCATAAATTGAGAGCGTTCTCAAGAACGTTCTCAATTTTGTTACAGCCATAGTGGCAGCTTATAGTCAAAGCGTTGTAATAACGTGATATTCTTGCAGGTTTACGGCTATTTCCCGGTGTAGCGGACCGCCATTTCACCGGCTCGAACAAGCTCGTCGCGCACCGATTTTTCGCTAATTTTGGAAGCGCTTTCAATCGCCTGACCCGGCGAGTCCCCGGCCGGCACGGCGGCACCCAGCCGTGCGATGCCCGCCGGAACAGGCCCGACAGCGGCAACCTCGACACGCGGCGCGCCCGCAGGCTCGATCCGATCGCGGCGGATCGGGCGCGTGCGCAGCACCAGCATCCTGCCGCCCCGGGCGGTGCGCAGGCGCGGCCCCTGCCCCGCGTCATCCGACACCGCAAGCGTCGCACCGTCGCGATTGACCGACCAGATCACCCGGTAGCGCCCGGCCAGCTCGGCCGCGGCCACCGGCCCGGCGAACTTGTTGTCGAGCACCCAGTTTTGCCCGTCCGCCTCGACGAACAGCACGGCATGCTGCTCGGCATCCCGATTGTCCCACACGATCGCCAGCCGCATCGCGGACTCGGCAAGCCCCAGCTCACGCAGCGCGAAATATTTGGTGAGCGCGAAATCCTCGCAGTCCCCGCCCCGCGCGAACATCTCGGCGGGCGTTTCCCAGCGATCGGCCATGCCCCAATTGGCGAGATCGGGAACATAGGGCAGCTTGTTGACCACCGACTGGACGCCGGCGACCCGATCGGCAACCGGCTTTCCCTGCAGCCCGGCAAAGGCGGCACGCCAGCCTGAGGGACCGCATTCGGCCGGCAGCTCGTCGGCGGGCATCATGCAATGAAGCGGGTTTCGAGCGGCCGGATCGCGTGCGGCGCGGGCAAGCACATCGGTCCAGCGCGGCGCATCCGCCAGGCGAAGCGCAATCACGCCCTCGCCCGCCGAATCACCCGCGGCCGCCATCGCGGCGGACACGGACTGCCCCCAGGCCAGTGCCGCACAGGCAAGCACCAGCCGCGATGAAGATACGCGACGCAAAGCCCCAAACCCCCGGTTTTACGGAGGCTGGGATACGCCCGGGCGCCCTAAGGCCGGGCTAACAAACCCCTAAGTATAAGCCACTGAGAATGGTTATTATTTATGGTTACGCATTGGTTTAATTCGCAGAACGCACAGTGAACGGAATCTATGCCCCATGATCTTTTCAGAAACAAAGCAGACATAAACAAATAGTCCCGTTGTGGATCAGTGCATTATTGCAAATATTGGCCAGTTAACGCCGACTCCATCTTCCTGAGTCCCACAAAGCCATTGTAAGACGCGACTCTAATGCAACCGATTCGGGGCATCGTTTCCGGTTGCACAAATCTCGGAGGGGGGACCGGGGCTATGGGACTTAACCGTCGCTGGTTGTTTATTATTGCTGCGGCCGCGATCGTGCCGATCGAGGCGGCGCACGCCCAGCAGACCGTAAATCCCGGACGGCTCGACGAGCGGCTGCGCCCGGCGGACAAAGTCCCCGATGCCCGCTCGGTCGATGTTCCCGAGCTTCCCCGCCAGCAGAGCACACCCGAGTCCGCCGTGCAGGTCCGCCTGACCGCGGTGCGCTTCGAAGGGGTGACCGCCGTACCGGTCGCCGCGCTCGATGCGATCGCCGCGCCCTATCTCAACCGCGACATGCCGCTCGCCGAGCTGTTCAAGCTCGCCGAGGAAGTCACCGCCGAATATCGCCGCCGCGGCTTCGTGCTGTCGCGCGCGGTGGTCGGCCCGCAGCGCATCGAGAATGGCGTGCTGACGATCCAGGTGGTCGAGGGGCATATCGGCGCAACCAGGATCGAAGGCGAGGCCGGTGGCTATGCGCCCTATCTGCGCGGCTATCTGGCAAGCGTCGCCGCCGAGCGGCCCACTTCGGGCGCCGCGCTCACTCGCGCGTTGCTGCTCGCCCGTGACCTGCAGGGCGTCGATGTCCGCGCGGTGCTCACCCCCTCCCCCAGCGAAGTCGGCGCCGCCGACCTGACGCTGGCCGTCGAGCGCAAGGGGATCGAGGGCTTTGTCGCCGCCGACAATCGCGGCTCGCGCTGGCTGGGCCCGGTCCAGATCTATGGCGGCCTGTCGTTCAACGACATGCTCGGCGCGGGCGAGCGCATCTCGATCACCGCGGTCAGCGCGCCGGTCCACAAGGAACTGGGCTTCCTGTCGCTCAGCTATGACCAGCCGATCGGCAATTCGGGCCTGCGCCTCACCGCGTTCGGCAGCTATGCCGCCACCCATCCGGGCGACGAGCTCCGCCTGCTCGATCTGCGCGGCCGCAGCGCCACCTATGGCGTCGCGCTGCGCTATCCGTTCGTGCGCAGCCGCGAGACCAATCTGTTCGGCCGGCTGGTGTTCACCGGCCGCGACAGCAGCTCGCGCAACATCGTCATCGATCCGATCTTCGACGATGCCACCCGCACCGTGCAGGGCGAACTCTACGGCAATTATGCCGCGCCCTGGGGCGGGATTCTGAACGTGCGCGCCTCGGTCACCCAGGGGTTCGACGCGCTGGGTGCGACGGTACGCGGCGATGCGAACAAATCGCGCGCGACCGGCTCGGGCGTGTTCACCCGGCTGAACGCCGAAGTCTCCTTTGCCTATGGCGTGGGCCGCGGCCTCTATTTCCAGGCGAGCGGCGCGGTCCAGTATAGCGGCCAGAGCCTGCTCGCGAGCGAGGAATTCGGGCTGGGCGGCGAGCAGTTCGCCCATGCCTATGACCCGTCCGAAGTGACCGGCGACAAGGGCGCCGCCGGCCGGATCGAGATGTTCTACGCCGGCAATTTCCAGGGCGGCACGGTCCAGCCCTATGGCTTCTACGAAGCCGGCAAGGTCGCGCAGAACCGCCCGCTGCCGGGCGAGCCGCTCACCGCCTCGCTGGAATCGGCGGGCGGAGGCATCCGTATCGGGCTGCGGCCCGGCATCAACGGATCGGTCGAATATGCCAAGCCGATCAACCGGCCCGTCGCCTCGCGCGGCGACAAGGATGGCCGGGTCTTCTTCTCGCTGAGCATGTCGTTCTGATCGGCCCTGCCGGTCGCGTGCGTACCTGACTGAGAATTGCGGGCTGGCCACCCCGAAGCGGCCGAACAGGGATGAGGGATATGAGCAAGCTGCACCGCGCCAAGGCCGCTATTGCCTCGAGCCAGGCCTCGCGCCGTCTGAAACGATCGAGCCTGCTGGTCTCGGCGGCGGTCGCGGCGATCATGCTTGCCAATCCGGCACATGCCCAGCTCGCTTCCAACGCCCTGCCCACCGGCGGCGACGTCGTCGCAGGATCGGCGACGATCGGCACCCCCACCCCGTCGAGCATGACGATCAACCAGAACACCGATCGCGCGGTGATCAACTGGAACACGTTCGACATCGGATCGGGCGCGAGCGTCACCTTCGTCCAGCCTTCCTCCACCTCGATCGCGGTCAACCGCGTGATCAGCGGCGCGGCGCCGTCGGAGATTGCCGGCCAGCTCAATGCCAACGGCCGGGTGGCAATCCTCAACCCGAACGGCGTGCTGTTCTCGGGCACCGCCAACGTCAATGTCGGCAGCCTGATCGCCTCGACCGGCGATATCGACCAGGCCGCCTTCATGGGCGGCGGCAATCTCGACATCACCGGCGCCACCGGCGGCGAGATCGTCGTCAACGGCAACATCAACATCACCGCCGGCAATCTCGGCCTCGCCGCGTTCGTGGCGCCGACGGTGCGCAACAGCGGCGTGATCACCGCCACTGCCGGCCGCGTGCAGCTGGGCGGCGGCACCGCCTTCACGCTCGACCTCGCCGGCGACGGCCTGCTCAGCATCGGCGTGCCGGCGAGCAGCGCGCTGGTCGAGAATAACGGCCAGATCTTCGCCGAGGGCGGCCGCATCCAGATGTCGGCGAAGAGCGCCGGCGCCGCAGTCGACAATCTCATCAACACCGGCACGCTCAGCGTCGATTCCGCCACGATAGACAATGGCACGATCGTGCTCGAAGCGGTCGGCGGCAGCGCCAACCTGCGCGGCACGGTCGCGGCGAACGATCGCGCCAGCATCAGCCGGAACATCCTGATCAGCTCCGATCAGGCGGTGAACATTTCGGGCAACCTCAGCGGCGCCTCGGGCACGGTCAATATCACCGCGCCGCACATCTACGGCGTGGGCAAGGTCAGCACCGCCACCGCGCTGAAGCTGAACCTGAGCAACAACGGCACCGACACCACCGGCCTCGGCAACTATATCAACGATGCGCTGGGTGTGATCGGCACCACCGGCTTCGGCACCACGATCCGGCTCGGCGCCGGCGTCTACAAGTCGGGCGTCCGCATCGACGCGAGCGACGTGACGATCGACGGCCAGGGCGTCGCCAGGATCGGCTGGACCAGCGGCATCGAGAACGCGATCGACATCTGGGGCGACTATGTCAGGATCCAGAACCTGGAGATCTCGGGCCCGGCGACCAGCGCCTATACCAGCTATGCCTGGGGCAGCACCAATTCGCGCGGCATCTTCGTCAATCGCTATGCCGACAACGTCCAGCTGCTGAACAACAACATCCACGACATCCGCACCGGCATCATCGTCGATGGGCGGAACGTGAACACCTATTTGCTCAACAACATTATCGACAACACCAAGTCGGCGATCTCGATCCAGTATACCGACGGATCGAACGTCACGATGACGGACAATCACGCCAGCACCTATGGCAATGAGTGGGGCATCAACCTCCACCTGAACGGTATCCTCCAGGCCGACGGCGTCACCATCCTGCCCGCGGCCGGTTCGCTCGGCGCCAACACGCCGCTCGCCGAGCAGCAGCGCCTGCTCGCGCTACGCGCCGCCAATGGTGGCATGGAAGTGCAGAACCAGGCCTACTCGGCGTCGAACCGCACTGCCGTCTATGTCTCGACCAGCGGCAGTGACAGCAACCAGGGCAGCCGCCTCGGCACGCTCGCCAGCGTCCAGGCCGGCGTCAACGCCGTGGTCACCGGTGGCACCGTCAACGTCGCCGACGGTACCTACAACCTGTCGAACACGCTGTTCATCCAGAAGAGCCTGACCCTGCTCGGCGCCAGCGAGGCGGGCACCATCTTCAACGCCTCGGGCCTCGGCGTCTACGGCATGCGCGTCCATGCCGATAATGTGTCGGTGAGCAACTTCACCCTGCTCGCCCCCAGCGCGGTGTCGAGCTCCACCTATGGCATGAAGGTCGAGGTCGGCGCGGGCGACGCCAACGGCAATGCCCGGATCGACAATTTCGCGATCAGCAATGTCTCGATCAGCGGCTCGCGCAAGACCGGGCTCGACCTGAATTCGGTGATCGGCGCGACGATCGACAACGTCAATGTGACGGGCGCGCTCGCCGGCAATGGCATCTCGATCACCGACAGCGCCGATGTGCTGGTCAGGAACAGCAGCACCTCGGGCAATGCCTGGGGCGGCCTCGCGCTCTACCAGGCGAACGGCGCCACCGGCAGCAACCAGCAGCTCACCGGCATCACGATCGAGGGCAACAACGCCTTCTCGGAATCGAACGGCCTGTACCTGCAGGACAGCTCCGCCATCAACGATGTCGGCACGCTGAGCATCGCGGGCTATGACTATATCGTCCGCAACACGGCGTTCCGCGCCGAGGGCAACCAGTTCACCTTCTTCCGCACCAGCCTGAGCGACGCGACCGGCTATGCGCTGTCGCTCGCCACGCCGGCCAGCAGCTCGATCGAGGGCTGGAACGGCAGCGCGGGGACTAACGTCTTCACCGTGACGGGCGGCCTCGGCATCGGCGCGGCGGTGCGCGATGTCCGCGCGGGTGGCAGCATCAATGTCGGTGCCGGCACCTATGCCGAGAATGTCCTGATCAACAAGGCCGGCATCAGCCTGATCGGCGCCGGCCGCGACGTGACCACGATCAACGGCATCTCGAATGTCGGCGCGCTCGGCACGGTGACGCTGGCGGCGGGCTCGAGCAACACCATTCTCAGCGGCTTCACGATCAACGGCATCGAGAACGGCAACCCGGGCAGCGAGACCGCGGCGGTCTATCTCCAGCAGACCAACACCGGCTCGCGGATCACCGGCAACCGCATCGTCGCCGCGGGCGATCTCGGCCTCGTCTCCGAATGGGGCTATGCGATCACCGGGCTGGTCGTCGACGGCAACATCATCACCGGCAAGACCTATGTCGGCGCGGCCCCCGCGACCGGCGACCAGTTCACCGTGCCCAACGTCTCGCGCCAGCTCGTAGCACTCGGCGGCGGCGGCGTGGGCGGCGGGATCAGCTTCACCAACAATGTGGTCAACGGCGATTCCGGTCTGAACACCGGCGTGACGATCGACTCCGCCGGCTCGACGATCACCGGCAACAGCTTCGCCACCACCACCGGCGGCTTCGGCGCGATGCTGCGCGTGCGCGGCGCGGGCGCGCCCCTCACCGGCAACAGTTTCGACATGGCCGGCGTCGCCTACACCGCCAACGGCCTCTATGTCAGCGACGCGGCGCTGGGCACCGCCAGCTTCGCCGACCTGCTCGCCGCCAACACGCTGACCGGCGCCGGCGCCTGGTCGAACAGCTCGGCGACCGGCTATCACACGTTCAGCCGCAACATCCAGGCGGCGGTCAACGAAGCCGCCCCCGGCGCCATCGTCACCATCCGCCCGGGCGACTATCTCGAAGGCGTCACCGGCGTCGGCTACTACGGCGATGCCGGCGCGCAGAGCTTCGGCCTCTACCTCTACAAGGACAACATCACCCTGCGCGGCGTCGATGCCGCCGGCAACGCGATCACCGACGCAGACGATGTCGCCGCCTTCGTCACCGCCCGCTACCAGGCCGGCTTCGGCGCGCAGCACTTCATCTCGGGCAATGGCGTCACCATCGAGGGCCTGGGCTTCAAGCCCGCCGCCGCCGGCGACAACAAGACCGTCGAAGTGATCGGCAACGCCTTCACCCTGCGCAATTCGGTGATCGACAACAGCGGCAACGAGACCGCCGCCAACCTCTATATCGACGACTTCAACGATCCGGCGCGCACCCGGCTCGAGAGCTTCACGATCACCGGCAACAAGTTCCTCGGCGGCGCCTATGCCAGCGCGATGGTTGTCGTCGCCAGCGGCGCCGGCCGCAGCACCGACGTGTCGAACCGGATCTTCGCGAACAACAGCCTGAGCAGCAGCCTCACCGGCATGCGCGGCTTCCAGATCCAGGGCTATATGCCCAACACGCCGTGGCAACAGCTTTACGCCGGCGCGGTGACGGTGACCGGCAACAGCTTCGACGTCGACATCCCCGTGCGCACCGTCGGACTGCTGAGCAGCGCCTTCGCCTGGGACGATGTGTTCCGCAACAACGGCAACAGCTTCGTCCGCGGCGGCGTGCTGACCTATGCCGGCAGCGGCACCACCGCCCGCGCCACCACCACCGCCGGCGGCGATCCGGACATCCGCATCACCAGCACGATCGACGCCTCGCTGGCCCGCGCCCAGGCCGGCGACACGGTCCGCATCCTCGACGGCACCTATGTGCTCGGCTCGCAGCTCTCGATCACCACCTCGGTGAACCTGGTCGGCCAGTCGCAGGCCGGCACGATCCTCGACGGCCGCACCGTCAACAATGGCGGCGGTCTCGGCACGATCGGCGTCTATGCCGACAACACCAGCCTCGCCAACTTCACCCTGCTCGGCAGCACGCTCTCGGGTGGCAATTACGGCATAAAGGTCCAGCCGAACCCGGTCAGCTATGCGCCGAGCCAGCGCATCAGCAACGTCACGATCAGCGACGTGACCGTGAAGGGCTCGCGCCGCGCCGAGCTCGACATCAACGGCGCCGTGGGCGTCACGATCACCAACTTCACCGCCGACGGCCAGAACACCGACGGCGCCGGCGTCCAGATCACCGACAGCGCGAACGTGACGCTGAACGGCGTCCATACGCTGAACAACAACTGGGGCGGCGTCGCGCTCTACCAGACCAACCGCGCGGGCGGCTATGACGGCCAGACCACCAACATCAACATCGACGCCGCGCAGAACAATTTCGAGGAATTCAACGGGCTGTTCTCGCAGCTGGAATCGACGACGCAGGGCTTCGGCCAGCTCAACCTGACCGGCTATGGCTATGCCCTGCGCAACACCGATCACCGCGCCAATGGCGGCCAGTTCACCTATTTCCGCACGACGCTCCAGGACGCGACGACGTTCGGGCTCAGCCTCGGCTTCGGCTACAGCACCTCGCTGGAAAACTATACCGGCACCGGCTTCAGCAACATCTTCACCGTCGTCCCCGGGCTGACGATCAGCGCGGCCGCGCGTGACGTCCGCACCGGCGGCACGATCAACGTCGCCGCCGGCACCTATGGCGCGAACGCGTTGATCACCACCAACGGCGTGTCGCTGATCGGCGCGTCCGGCGCGAAGATCGACGCGAGCGCCAATGGCAGCAACGGCATCACGATCAACGCCGACGGCGTCACCGTCTCCGGCTTCGAGATCTTCGGCCCGGCCGACCAGAGCTATGTCACCTATGCCTGGCCGACGATCACCCGCGGTATCGTCATCGCCAACGGTGCCGACAATGTCACCGTCACCGGCAACACCATCACCGGCGTGCGCAACGGCATCCTGATCGACGGCCGCAACACCGGCACGTCGCTGACCGGCAACGTCATCGACAACACCAAGAGCGCGATCTCGGTCCAGTATACCGACGGCTCGAACCTCAACATCGCCGGCAACAGCGAAGGCGCGTTCGGCAACGAATGGGGCATCATCACCTATCTGAACGGCATCTGGAACGGCACGACGATCACGCCTTCGGCCGGCGCGCTCGGCCCGAACACGCCGCTCAGCGAACAGGCCCGCCTGCTCGCGCTCTCGGCCGCAAATGGCGGCATGGCCGTCTACAACCAGGGCTATAGCGCGGCGAACCGCACCCGCGCCTATGTCACCACGAGTGGCACCGCCGGCGCCCAGGGCAGCCAGCGCACCCTGCTCAACCTGCAGGGCGGCCTCGACGCCGTGGTCTCGGGCGGCACCGTCTATATCGGCGGCGGCGCCTATAACGAGAATGTGACGCTCGACGCGCTGCGCGTGCTGAGCATGAACAGCCCGATCACGGTGAACAGCCTGAGCTTCGGCGCGGGCGCCGCCGGCACCAATATCGGCACCAGCATCACCGCCACCGGCGCGCTGAGCTTCGCCACCGGCCCGGTGCTGACCGGCGATACCGTGCTGACCGGCGACACCGTCTCGGTCGGCGCGATCACCTCGGCCTATGGGCTCACGCTGAACGGCACGACCAGCGTGTCGATCGGCCTCGCCAACCTCGCCAGCCTGACCGTCAGCGGCGGCTCGATCGTCACCGCCGGCGCCACCACCAGCGGCCTGCAGAGCTATACCGGGGCGACGACGCTGAACGGCGCCTACACCGCCGCCGGCTTCACCGTCGCCGGCGCCTCGACGCTGGGCGGCACCACCAGCGTGACCACGACCGGCGGCGGCAACGCGACGCTGGGCGCGATCACCGGCGCCGGTGGACTCACGATCAACGCGGGCGCGGGCAATGCCGCGCTCGGCGCGGTGAGCGGCCTGTCGTCGCTCGCGGTAACCGCCGCCAACATCGCCACCCTGGGCGCCTCGACCAGCGGTGCCCAGAGCTATACCGGCGCGACCACGCTGGGCGGCACCTACACCGCAGGCGGTGCCTTCACCGTGAACGGTGCGACGACGCTCGCCAGCGTCACGCAAGTCGATACCAGCCCGGGCAATGCCAATATTGCGCTCGGCACGATCACCGGCGCGACCGACCTCACGCTCCGCGCGGGCAGCGGCAACGTCGTCATCGGCCTCGCCAGCGGCCTCGCCAACCTGTCCGTCTACGGCACCAGCATCACGACCGTGGGCGCCACCACCAGCGGCGCGCAGCTCTACAGCGGCAGCCTCATCTCGCTGGGCGGAAACTTCACCGCCGGCAGCAGCCTCACCTTCGGCGGCGCGACGCAGCTGACCGCCGACGCCAATGTCGACGGCAATGGCAGCGACACCGGCTTCAACGTCGGCTTTGGCACGATCGCCGGCAACGGACACAATCTCGTCGCCACCGCGCATGGCGGCCAGCTGCGCTTCGGCACCGTCTCCAATGTCGGCACGCTCACCGGCACCGGCGGCATGATCCTCTCGCAGGGCGCCAGCACCAATGGCGCGCAGACCTATAATGGCGGCGGCTCGTTCTCGGGCACCTATGCCACCAATGGCGGCGCATTCACGCTCAACGGCTCGGCCACGCTCGTCGGCACCTACAGCACCGGCGGCGGCGCCTTCGCGGTCAACGGCACTTCGATGCTCGGCGGCGGGATGACGGTCACCACGGCGGGCGGCAATGCCAGCTTCGGCAATTTCGCCAGCTTCGGCTTCTCCAACCCTCTCACCGTGAACGCGGGCACCGGCAATATCACCCTCGGCACCGCGACCGGCATCAGCACCTTCACCGCCACCGGCGCGGCGATCACCACCGCGGGCATGACCAGCACCGGCGCGCAGACCTACACCGGTGCGACGACGCTGGGCGGCACCTACACTGCGGGCGGCGCCTTCACCGTGAACGGCGCAGCCACGATCGGCGCGAACACCGCCGTCACCGCGGGCGGGAACGTCGGCTTCGGCAGCATCGGTGGCACCGGTTCGCTGGCGATCGATGCGGGCGCCAACGCCGTCACGCTGGGCGCGGTGACCGGCCTTGCCTCGCTCTCCGCAACCGGCGCGACGATCGCCACCTCCGGCGCCTCGACCAGCGGCGCCCAGAGCTACACCGGCGCGACCACACTGAACGGCAGCTACGCAACCAATGGCGCCGCCTTCACCGTCGCCGGCGCGGCAACCACGGTCAACGCGGTCAGCGTCGCGACCTCGGGCGGCAATGCGAGCCTTGGCACCGTCGGCGGTGCCGGCGGCCTCGGCGTCAACGCGGGCACCGGCAATGTGACGCTCGGCGCGGTCAGCGGCATCGCCTCGCTCTCGGCGACCGGTGCGAACATCGCCACGGCGGGTGCCACCACCATCGGGGCACAGAGCTACACCGGTACGACCACCCTCGCAGGCAGCTACGCGACCAACGGCAGCAGCTTCGCAGTGAACGGGGCAAGCACGCTCGGCGGCAACACCAGCATCGCCACGGCGGGCGGCAGCGCCACGCTGGGCCCGGTCGGCGCGACGGGTACCGGCAACAGCCTCTCGGTCAACACCGGCATCGGCAGCCTGACCCTGGGCGTCGCCTCGGGCCTCGGGGCGCTGACCGCGACGGGCGGGTCGATCACCACCGCCGGCGCAGCCACGTCCGGCGCGCAGAGCTACACCGGTTCGACCAACCTCAACGGCAGCTACGCGGCCGGCGGCGCCTTCACCGTCAACGGCGCGACGACGCTCGGCGGCAACGCCAGCGTCACGGCAGGCGGCAATGCCGTCTTCGGCACGATCGGCGGTGCGCGCGCGCTCACCCTGGCAGCGACCGGCAGCGTCACGCTTGGCGCGGTCAACGGCCTGACCGCACTCTCGGTGACCGGCGCCGGCATCGTCACCAATGGCGCCAACACCACCGGCGCGCAGAGCTACACCGGCGCGACCCTGCTGCGCGGCAACTACACCACCAATGGCGGCACCTTCACCGTCACCGGCACTTCGACTCTCGCCCTCGGCGCCACCAACGTGACGACGCAGGGCGGCAATGCCAACTTCCGCGCCATCGTCGGGCCGAACAGCGCGCTGAACCTCAACGCCGGCACCGGCAATGTGACGCTCGGCGCGGTCAACGGCATCACGTCGCTCACCGTCACCGGCGCGACGATCACCACGGCCGGCGCCGCGACAATCGGTGGCCAGACCTATTTCGGCGAGACCCGGTTCGGCGGCACCTACAGCGCGAGCAACTTCAGCGTGCTCGGCAACGCGATCCTCACCAGCTCGACCGTGATGAACACCAATGTCGATGGCAGCATCGCCATGGGTTCGGTGATCGGCAACGGCAGCACCAGCTTCTCGGCCAATGCCGGCGGCAACGGCACCGTGCTCGTCCGCTCGGTGACCGGCGTCACCGATCTCTCGCTCACCGGCCGGGTCGTGAACAATTATGGCGCGGTGACCAGCGGGTCGCAGAGCTACACCGGCTCGGTCAGCCTGGCCGGCGAGCACAGCGCGGGCGGTGACTTCACCGTCAACGGCGCGACCGACCTGGCGGAGGACACCAGCGTCACGGCCGGCGGCGATGCCAGCTTCGGCGGCCCGATCACCGGCGCCCAGGCGCTCACGGTCGGCGCGGGCGGCAACGTGACGCTGGGCGCCGTGAACGGCCTTACCGCGCTCTCGGCGACCGGCAGCTCGATCGTCACCGCCGGCGCCTCGACCAGCGGCGCGCAGAGCTACACCGGCGATATCGTGCTGAACGGCAGCTATGACGCCGCCAGCTTCAGCGCGGGTGCAGCGACGCTGGCCGGTGCGACCAGCATCACCACCACCGGCGATACTGCGCTCGGCACGATCGCAGGCGGCGGCAATGCGCTGACGGTGAGCGGCGGCAGCGTATCGCTCGGCGCCGCTTCGGGCCTGGCTTCGCTCGCCGCCACCGGCACGACGATCGCCACCTCGGGCGTGAGCAGCACCGGCGCGCAGAGCTACAATGGCGCGACCAGCCTCAACGGTGCGTACAGCACCGGCGGCGGCGCCTTCACGGTCAACGGCGCGGCGGGCACGGTCAACGCCGTGAGCGTCGCCACCGCGGGCGGCAGTGCAAGCTTCGGCACGATCGGCGGTGCGGGTGGTCTCACCGTCAATGCCGGTACGGGCAACGTCACCCTCGGGGCGGTGAATGGCATTGCTTCTCTGGCGGTTACCGGCGCGAACATCGCCACCGCCGGAGCCGCTACTCTCGGCGCACAGAACTATATGGGTTCGACCAGTCTGAACGGTGTGTACGCCAGCAGTGGCGGATTCACCGTCAGCGGCGCCGCCACGCTGGCCGGCGCCACCACGGTTACCACCCAGGGCGGCAACGCCGTGCTCGGCGTAAGCACCGGTCTGAACGCTCTGGTCGTCAATGCTGGCGCGGGCAATGTGACGCTTGGCGCGGCATCGGGCCTCGCCTCGCTGTCGGTTACCGGCGGCACGATCGTCACTGCCGGCGCTTCGACCAGCGGCGCGCAGAGCTACACCGGCGCCACCGTGCTGGGCGGCGCCTATGCTGCCGGCAGCTTCGCGGTGAACGGCGGCACCAGCCTGGCCGGCGCTACTACCGTGACCACCACCGGCGGCAGCGTTTCGCTGGGCAATGTCAGCGGCAGTGCAAACTTCGGCGTGAACGCCGGTACGGGGACTGTCTCCGTCGGAGCCGTCACCGGGCTGGCCGGCCTGACCCTTTCCGGCGCAACCATTGCAACCAACGGCGTCTCAACCGTCGGTTCCCAGAGCTACACCGGCGCGACCAGCCTCAATGGCGCCTACACGACCGGCGGCGGCGCCTTCTCCGTCAGCGGCGCCACCAACCTGGCGGGCAACACCAGCGTGACCACCGCCAACGGCGCGATCACGCTGGGCACGGTCGATGCGGCGGTGGCCGGCAGCCAGGGCCTGGCGCTCAACGCCGGCACCGGCTCGGTGGCGCTGGGCAATAGCGGCGCCACCCGCCGCCTCGGCACGACCACGGTCAATGCCGGCAGCACCGTGCTCAACGGCGGCACCTATGCGGCGAACAGCCTCGCCTTCACCGGTTCGAGCGTCCGACTGACCCAGGGCAGCACGACGTTCAACACCACCTTGCCCGGCGGCGCCGGCGGCGCGATCAGCATCCAGCCGGACCTCGTCGGCACGGTGAACGCGCAGCAGAACGTCACCTTCACCGCCGGCAACGGCCTGACAGCGAACAGCGGCGACGTGACGATCGGCAATGCCGGCACCGACGCGATCCGCCTCGGCACGATGAGCGTGACCGGTCACGACTTCACGGGTGCCACCGTGAAGCTCGCCGGAACCTTCACCTCGGTGTTGAGCGGCTCGCAGGCGTTCAGCGCCAACACGCTGGACACGCTGGGCAATGTCAACGCGCGGGTGGCCGGCAATGAGAGCGGACCGATCCGCGCCGGCGGCTCGGTGACGATCAACGCAGGCGGCACGGGCAGCGGCTCGATCATCGCCGGCGGCCCGGTCGACCTCGACTATGGCAGCTCGGTCAGTCGCGCGATCACCGCGCAGAGCAACGTCTCGGTGAGCAGCACCGGCGGCGCGATCACCGGCCCGATCACCGCAACCGGCGCGGTCGAGCTGGTGACCACCACCGGCGCGATCAGCGGCAGCGTCAACGCCGGCGGCGCGGTCACCGCCAGCACGACCAGCGGCAGCATCACCGGCCCGATCACCTCGGGCGGCGCGGTGTCGCTCGCCACGACCAGCGGCGCGATCGCCTCGACCGTCACCAGCGGCGGCAGCGCCTCGCTCACCTCGCAGAGCGGCGCGGTGGGCGCCACGGTCACCGGCAATGGCGGCGTCTCGGTCGCCACCAACGGCAACCTCACGGGCAGCTACACCAGCCCGGGCGCGATCACGCTGACTTCGCTCCGCCCGATCGACGTCACGGTGAACGGCGCGGTGGTGACGGTGACCGCGCCGAGCGGCACGGTGA
The DNA here is from genome assembly GCF_038440415.1 of Sphingomonas sp. OTU376. Classification (NCBI taxonomy): domain Bacteria; kingdom Pseudomonadati; phylum Pseudomonadota; class Alphaproteobacteria; order Sphingomonadales; family Sphingomonadaceae; genus Sphingomonas; species Sphingomonas sp. OTU376. The sequence continues at coordinate 35,865 of NZ_JASATQ010000013.1, forward strand.
CCGGCGTGTTCAGCGAGATCCACACCAACAACACCGGCACGCTGTTCGTGAACGACCAGCCGGTGATCGGCACCGGCACCACCGATGCCCGCCAGATCATCATCGATACCTTCGTGATCCCGGCGGGCGGCAGGGTCGCGGCCAATGGCGAGATCCAGCTGCCGACCGGCCTCGCCCTCGGCCTGATCGCGCCGGCCGGCGACGGCAAGAGCAACCAGCGCCCGCCGGTGGTGGTCAACAGCGTCAGCCGACTCGGCGAGCTGCTGCGCGTCGGCTACACCGCGATCATCATCCAGCTCGACGACAGCAACCTCGAGGTCGAGGAAGAACTGGCCGGGCAGTAATCCGTCACGTCCCATCGTGTACGAAGGAGGCCGGGGGGAAACTCCCGGCCTTTTCATCACCTGCGCCCACCCGGAACGGAGCAAAGCTTTGCGGTCCTCGTTCTGGAGGTCTAGGATCGGGAGCTTCGGGATCGCCAGTCGCAGGGAGCAAGGGCCAAGATGCATGGACCGGGTGAATTCGAATTGTCGCGGCGCGGCATATTGGTCGGCGGCGCGGCGTCCGTGGCGATGACCGCCGCACCACCCATCGCCGAAGCGCAGGAGGCGGCATCCGCCGGCGCCGGTGCGCCGGTGCTGGCCAGGGTCACGCTCAAGGTGAACGGCAAGCCGCACACGCTCGAGCTCGACACCCGCACCACCCTGCTCGACGCGCTGCGCGAGCACCTCCAGTTCACCGGCACCAAGAAGGGTTGCGACCACGGCCAGTGCGGTGCCTGCACGGTGATCGTCGAAGGGCGGCGGATCAACTCCTGCCTCAGCCTGGCGGTGATGCACGAGGGCGACAGCGTCACCACGATCGAAGGCCTGGGCACGGCCGAGAAGCTCCATCCGATGCAGGCCGCCTTCGTGAAGCATGACGGCTATCAGTGCGGCTATTGCACCCCCGGCCAGATCTGCTCGGCGGTGGCGGTGCTCGACGAGATCCGTGCCGGCATCCCCAGCCACGTCACCGGCGATGTCGCGGGCAAGCCGGCGATGAGCGCCGAGGAGATCCGCGAGCGGATGAGCGGCAACATCTGCCGCTGCGGCGCCTATTCGAACATCGTCGAGGCGATCAGCGAAGTCGCTGCCCGGAGGAAGGCATGAAGGCTTTCACCTATGAGCGCGCGGGCTCGCCCGCCGAGGCCGCCGCGATCGTCGGCCGCACCCAGGGCGCCCGCTTCATCGCGGGCGGCACCAACCTGCTCGACCTGATGAAGCTGCAGATCGAGACGCCCACCCACCTGGTCGACGTCAACCATCTCGGGCTCGATCGGATCGAGGCGACGCCGGAGGGTGGGCTCAGGATCGGCGCGCTTGTCCGCAACACCGATCTCGCCGCCGACAAGCGCGTCCGCAAGGATTATGCCCTGCTCTCCCGCGCGCTCGTCGCGGGCGCCTCGGGCCAGCTGCGCAACAAGGCGACAACCGCGGGCAATCTGCTCCAGCGCACCCGCTGCCCCTATTTCTACGACACCAACCAGCCCTGCAACAAGCGCAAGCCCGGCAGCGGCTGCGCGGCGATCGGCGGGATCAACCGCAGCATGGCGGTGATCGGCGCCAGCGACGCCTGCATCGCCACCCATCCCAGCGACATGGCGATCGCGATGCGCGCGCTCGACGCGGTGGTGGAAACGGTCCGCGCGGACGGCGCGACCCGGGCCATCCCGATCGCCGAGTTCCACACGCTCCCCGGCGACACGCCGAACGTCGAGAACACGCTGGCAGCCGGTGAACTCATCACTGCGGTGACGCTGCCCAGGCCGATCGGCGGCACGCATATCTACCACAAGGTCCGCGACCGGGCTTCCTATGCCTTTGCGCTCGTCTCGGTCGGCGCGATCCTGCAGAAGGACGGCAGCGGCCGGGTCGCGTTCGGCGGCGTCGCGCACAAGCCCTGGCGGGTCGAAGCGGCGGAAGCCGCGCTGGCACAGGGTGCGAAGGCAGCCGCCGCTCTCGCCTTTGCCGGTGCCAAGCCCACCGAGCAGAACAAGTTCAAGCTGGTGCTGGCCGAGCGCACGCTCGCCGCCGCAATTGCCGAAGCGAGGGCCTGAGCCATGAAGTTCACCACCCCCGCCGGCACCAATCCGATCGACCAGGGCAAGTTCGTCGGCAAGCCCACTCCGCGCATCGACGGCCCGCTCAAGACCAGCGGCGGCGCCCGCTATGCCTATGAGCATGGCGAGGCCGTCAAGAACCCCGCTTATGGCTATGTCGTCGGCTCGGCGATCGCCAAGGGGCGGATCTCCGCGATCGACCTGCGCGATGCCAAGGCCGCGCCCGGCGTGCTGGCGATCATCACCGCCGACAATGCCGGCAAGCTGAACAAGGGCAGCTTCAACACGGCAATGCTGCTCGGCGGCCCGGAGATCGAGCATTATCACCAGGCCGTCGCGCTGGTTGTCGCCGAGACCTTCGAGCAGGCGCGCGCCGCCGCGGCTTTGGTCCGCGTCGACTATGCCCGCGAAAAGGGCGCCTATGATCTCGCCGCCTCGGTGGACAGCGCCGTGAAGGCGGGCGGCAACAACGCCAAGGTCGGCGATTTCGACGGCGCCTTCGCCGCATCGCCGGTGCAGTTCGACCAGCGCTACACCACGCCGGATCACGCCCATGCGATGATGGAGCCGCATGCCTCGATCGCCGCCTGGGACGGCGACAAGCTGCAGATCTGGACCGCCAACCAGATGATCGCCTGGGGCAAGGGCGACGTCGCCAAGACGCTCGGCATTCCCAAGGAAAATGTCAGGCTGATCTCGCCCTTCATCGGCGGGGGCTTTGGCGGCAAGCTGTTCGTCCGCGCCGATGCGATCCTCGCCGCGCTCGGCGCCAAGGCAGCGGGCCGGCCGGTCAAGGTCGCCCTGCCCCGCCCGCTGATGTTCAACAACACCACGCACCGGCCGGCAACGATCCAGCGGATCCGCATCGGCGCGGGGCGCGACGGCAAGATCAGCGCGATCGCGCATGAGGAATGGTGCGGCGACCTGCCCGGCGGCGGCGGCGAGAACTCGGTCGCGCAGACCCGCCTGCTCTATGCCGGCGCCAACCGGCTGATCGGCCAGAAGCTCGCGGTGCTCAACCTGCCCGAGGCGAATGCGATGCGCGCGCCGGGCGAGGCGCCTGGCTTGATGGCGCTCGAGATCGCAATGGACGAGCTCGCCGAGAAGCTCGACATCGACCCGATCGAACTGCGCGTGATCAACGATACCCAGGTCGATCCCGAAAAGCCGGAACGCCCCTTCTCGCAGCGCCAGCTGATCGAGTGCATGCGTACCGGCGCCGACAAGTTCGGCTGGGCGAAACGCAATCCGAAGCCGGGCCAGGTCCGTGACGGGCGCTGGCTGGTCGGCATCGGCATGGCAGCGGCCTTCCGCAACAACATCAACATGAAGTCGGCCGCACGCGTCCGGCTCGACGGCTCCGGCATCGTCACGGTCGAAACCGACATGACCGATATCGGCACCGGCACCTACACGATCGTCGCGCAGACCGCGGCCGAGATGATGGGCGTGCCGCTCGACAAGGTGAAGGTGAAGCTTGGCGATTCCAGCTTCCCGGTCTCGGCCGGCTCGGGCGGGCAATGGGGGGCGAACAGCGCCACCGCCGGCGTCTATGCCGCCTGCGTGAAACTGCGCGAGGCGGTTGCCCAGAAGCTCGGCTTCAATTCGGACGACGCGGTGTTCGCCAGCGGCAAGGTCCGCGTCGGCAAACGCAGCGTGCCGCTCGCCGACGCCGCCAGGGCCGGCGAGATCGTCGTCGAGGATGTGATGGAATATGGCGATCTGGGCCGCAAGTTCCAGCAATCCACCTTCGGCGCCCATTTCGTCGAGGTGGGCGTCGATATCGCTACCGCCGAGATCCGCATTCGCCGCATGCTCGCGGTGTGCGCGGCGGGCCGCATCCTTAATCCGGTCTCGGCACGCAGCCAGGTGATCGGCGCGATGACCATGGGCGCGGGTGCCGCGCTGATGGAGGAACTGGTGGTCGACAAGCGCTTCGGCTTCTTCGTCAACCACGACCTCGCCGGGTACGAAGTCCCGGTCCATGCCGACATCCCGCACCAGGAAGTGATCTTCCTCGAGGAGACCGATCCCACCACCTCGCCGATGAAGGCCAAGGGCGTGGGCGAGCTCGGTATCTGCGGCGTCGGCGCGGCGGTTGCCAATGCGATCCACAACGCCACCGGCGTGCGGGTGCGCGACTATCCGGTCACGCTCGACAAGCTGCTCGAGGGCATGCCCGCGTTCGCCTGAACCCGGCTTGCAATGCAGGATTTCGCATGATTGCCTCAGGCGGTCGGGTTCGCAGCCCGGCCGCTCCTTGAGGCTGTTGGTGAAATAGGATCAGGCGCACGCAACAATGTTGCGAGATGCGGCGCGTTTCCGTTGAGAAGGTCAAAATTCGAAGCCGAAAAACAGCTCTTGGCCTCTACTTCGTGTACTTTGGCGCGTCGGCCCCGCCCCGGCTGTAGGATCAGCGCCCCGCCGCCGTCCGCGCCCAGGAAAGTGCCCGGTCGGCGACTTCCTCCCAGCCATCCTCGTTGCACAGCCAGTGCGAACGACCGGGGAATTCGTGGAACATGGTGTCGACCGGCGAGCGCAAATGCTTGCGGTAATTGGCGCGGACCATCGGCGCGGGCACGGTGCGGTCCTTCGCGCCGGCGATCAGCATCAGCGGCGGCCGGTCGGGGTTGTCCCAGCGCACCCGGGCGCCGATGCCCAGCACCGCCTGGAAGAACACGCGCCCCGGCGTGGGCACGATGAACTTCTCCCAGGCATAGGGCTTCTCGGCTGCCGGCAGCGTCTGGGCGAAGCCGGCGGCGAACTCGCGCTCGCTCATCCGCAACGCCCGGTTCCAGCCGTTGAACGCCGTGAACACGCAGAGGGAGGTCCATACCGCCAGCGGATGCGCGGGCACGCCGAAGGGCGGTGTCGGGTCGATCGCCACCGCCGCGGCGCCCAGCCCGCGATCGGCGAGCAGCTGGACGATCAAGCCGCCAAAGCTGTGCCCCATCAGGATCGGCGGATGCGGCATCGCTTCGATCAGCGCGGCATAATGATCGGTGATCTGCCTGAGGCCAAGCTTGCCCAGCCGCGGATCGGGCGCCCGGCGGAGCTCGTCCACCGGGCGATCGAGATAGGGCCAGGGCGGCGCCACCACGCTCACGCCCGCCGCCTCGAAGCGCTGGCGGAAGCGGTCCCACGAGCTTGGCGTAAGCCAGGCACCGTGGATGAGCATGACCGTGGGGGCCATCCGATACTCCGAACTGGGACCCGGGCTGGCCGGTCAGCCCTTGATGAAGGCGAGCAGGTCCGGGTTGATCACATCGGCATGGGTGGTCGCCATGCCGTGCGGGAAGCCCTTGTAGGTCTTGAGCGTCGCGTTCTTGAGCAGCTTGGCCGAAAGCGGGCCCGAGTCCGCATAGGGCACGACCTGGTCGTCATCGCCGTGCATCACCAGCGAGGGCACGGTGATCTTCTTGAGGTCCTCGGTGAAGTCGGTCTCGCTGAACGCCTTGATGCAGTCGTAATGGGCCTTGATCCCGCCCATCATGCCCTGGCGATACCAGTTGTCGATGATGCCCTGGCTGATCTTCGCGCCCGGCCGGTTGAAGCCGTAGAACGGGCCGGTCGGGAAATCGATGTAGAGCTGGGCGCGGTTGGCGAGCACGCCGGCGCGGATGCCGTCGAAAACCTCGATCGGCAGGCCGCCGGGGTTCTTCTCGCTCTTGACCATCACCGGCGGCACCGCGCCGATCAGGACCATCTTGGCGACGCGGCCCGGCTTGGCGCGGGCGACATAATGCGCCACTTCGCCGCCACCGGTCGAATGGCCGACATGGATCGCGCCCTTCAGGTCGAGATGGTCGGTCAGCGCCGCGACATCGGCGGCATAGGTGTCCATCTCGTTGCCCGTATCGGTCTGGGTCGAGCGGCCATGCCCCCGGCGGTCATGCGCGATGACGCGGTAGCCCTGCATCAGGAAGTACATCATCTGGCTGTCCCAATCGTCCGCCGTCAGCGGCCAGCCGTGATGGAACACGATCGGCGTGGCGGTCTTGGGACCCCAGTCCTTGTAGAAGATCTCCGTGCCGTCGGCGGTCTTGATCGTCGCCATGGTCTTTTCTCCTGCGTGGGATGCCGCCCCGGCCAGGGCGGGAATGGGTAATGCCGCCGCTGCGGCGATCGCCGCGGCGCCTGCCACGAACTCGCGGCGCGTGGTTTCGAGACGCTCGCTCATGCTTTCCTCCTGCCGAACCTGCGCCAGCTCAGTCCCACAGGTGTCCGCAGCCGCAAATCTCGTGCCGGTGCCTCGCCTAACTCTTTCGGGCTACTCCCGCGCGGCGATGTTTCTGTGCTACCGTGCGCGCTTTCGGAAGCGTCGCGTGAGAAGGGGATCGTCTTGCGACTAGCCTTGCTCATCGCCGGGTTCATCGCGCTGTGCTTCGGGGGCACGGCGACCGCAGACGCGCCCGGCCAGGGCATCGGCCGCTATCTTCATGCGACCTGGACGAGCAAGGACGGCGTGCCCGCCATGGTCCAGGCACTCGCCCAGGGGCCGGATGGCTATATCTGGGTGGGCACCGGCAACGGCCTGTTCCGGTTTGACGGAGTGACCTTCGAATATGTCCCCCCCGCCCCCGATCACCCCCGCGGCGCGATCCCGATCAGCGCGCTGCTCGTCACCCGGCGTGGCGAACTCTGGGCCGCCTATGTCGGTGGCGGCGGGGTCGAGATCTATCGCGGCGGGCGCATGGTCAGCACCGGCATGCACGATGCCGCCGGCGAGATCACCGAGCTTCGCGAGGACAAGGAAGGCGCGATCTGGGCCGTGGGCGGGCGCACGCGCAAGGCGCTCAAGCGCTACCGGGACGGCGCCTGGGAGACGATCGACCAGCGCTGGGGCCTGCCCGACAAGGATTACGTCTCGAGCCTGGCGACCGGGCGCGACGGATCGATCTGGGTCGCCACCGACAAGCAGCTCTACCTGCTGCGCCACGGCACCCGGCGGTTCGAGGCGGTGGGCGTGGAGCTCGGCTTCGGTGCCAATCTCGCGCTCGATCCCGAGGGTAATATGTGGCTGTCCGACGCCCATGGCACCCGCATGCTGCCCGATTATCCGGCCGGTGCTCGCGAGCCGAAGAACTCCGTGGTCTTTCCCTTTTCGGGGCCAGTCCGGCGCACCGCGATCCTGTTCGACCGGGACGGCAATCTCTGGGGTTCGAGCTTCACCAGCGGCATCTTCCAGATCGAGCGGGCCGCGGACAAGGCAAGCGCCGAGGGCAATATCTCGCTCTACCGCACCGAGAACGGGCTGACCTCCAACCAGGCCGTGTCGCTGCTGCAGGACCGCGAGGGCAATATCTGGGTAGGCACCGAGCTGGGGCTCGACCAGTTCCGCCCCGCCAGCCTGTTCCGCGTCGAGCCGCCGGCGGACGGCGCGGCGGAGGGCTATATGGTCGCTGCCGATGACGCCGGCACGATCTGGCTGGCGAGCGGCCCGTCGCTCTATCGCGCCCTGCCCGGCCAGGACCCCAGCCTCTTCTCCACCCAACCGGGCGACATTCAGGCGCTGTGCCGCGGCGGCAACGGCTCGGTCTGGCTCAGCACCGCGCGGCGCATGGTCCGGATGCGCGGCGGCCAGGTAGCCGAGACGATCGACCTGCCCGGTGCCGGCGAGACCTATGGCTGCGCGGAAGATGGACTCGGCCGGCTTTGGGTAGCGCGCTTCCAGCACGGCGTGCTCGTCCGCCGTGGCAATGGCTGGCACCAGGCCAACCTCCCTTTGCCGGGCCGGCCGCAGGACATCGTCATCGACCGGGACGGCAACCCGGTGATCATCCTGGATCGCAAGGGCATCGTCCGCGTCGTCGGTACCACGGCGCGCGGCTGGACCAACGACCAGATCGGCGTTTCCGGGCTCACCGGCGTCTATGCCGGGCGCGACGGCATGCTGGTGGCGGGCGGTGAAGGCCTGGCCCTATGGCGGAACGGCCGGTTCGACCGGCTGTCGATCGCCGACCACCCCTGGCTGCGCGGCGTGCGCGGCCTGGTCCAGACGGCGTCGGGCGAGACCTGGATGGTCAACAATATCGGCCTGCTGAGGATTCACACCGTCGATCTCGATCGCGCCTTCTCGCACCCCCGCGTGCCGATCCCCCACGACCTGTTCGACGAGCAGGACGGCTTTGCCAGCCGCACACAGCGCGCGGACGGCCCGCAGATCGCGGCGGGCGGCGATGGGCGGTTGTGGTTCCTGACCCGGCAGAGCGTGATGCGGATCGACCCGGGCAAGCTTTCCCGCAACGCCGTCGTGCCGCCGGTGGCAATCCGCGCGCTGGTCGTGGATGGCAAGCGCTTCGTCGATCCATCGCGGATCACCCTGCCCCGCGGCGAGTCCAACCTGTCGATCGAATATACCGGCCTCAGCTTCTCGGTGCCGAGCCGGGTCCGCTTCCGCTACATGCTGGAGGGCGTGGACCGCACCTGGATTGATCCCGGCACGCGCCGCCAGGCATTCTACACCAATCTCGAGCCGGGCTCCTATCGCTTCCGGGTGATCGCTTCGAACAATGACGGGATCTGGAACCCCACTCCGACCACATTGGAATTCACGCTACCGCCGACCTTCTTCCAGAGCAGGTGGTTCACGCTTCTCTGTGCCCTGGGGGCGATCGGCCTGTTCTGGCTGTTCTACCAGGTGAAGGTCCGTGCCCTGGCCGCGCAGATGCGCGATCGCATGCGCGAGCGACTTGGCGAGCGTGAGCGGATCGCGCGCGAATTGCACGACACGCTGCTGCAGGGCGTGCAGGCGCTGGTCCTCCGCTTCCAGCTCGTCGCTGACGATATCTCGCCCGAGAACCCGGCGCGCCGCGAGCTCGAGGAAGCGCTGGACCGCGCCGACAATGTCCTTGCCGAGGGACGCGACCGGGTGCGCGACCTGCGCCTGATCGGCGGCGCCGATGATATCGAGCACATGATCCTGGAGATCGCCCGCAAGCAGGTCTTCTCGCCCTCCACCCAGATCTCGGTGGTAAGCGAGGGCGAGCCCCGGCCGCTCGACCCTCTGGTGTGGGATGAAGTGGCACGGATCGCCAACGAGGCGCTCTTCAACATCTGGCGCCACGCCCATGCGCGCCAGATCGCGATCCGCATCGGTTTCCAGCCCGATTGCTTCAGCGTCCGCTTCCGCGACGATGGCGTGGGGATTACCGACGAGGTATTGCGCGACGGCAAGCGCGACGGGCATTTCGGCCTGCCGGGCATGCGCGAGCGTGCGGCCAAGATCCAGTCGCGCCTTGTGGTGCAAAGGCCGCCTGCGGGCGGTACCGAAATCATCCTGATCGTCCCCGCGACGATCGCCTATTCGAATACGCGGCGCCGCAAGTGGCGCGCGCTGGTCACAGGAGGCCGAATTGGTTGAGGCAGCATTGGCGACGCGCGCGAAGACCGTCCGGGTAATGGTGGTCGACGATCACCCGATGCTGCGCGAAGGCATCGTCGCAGTGGTCGAGCGCCAGGCGGACATGGAGATCGTCGCGGAGGCCCAGGGCGGTGCAGAGGCGGTCGAGCGGTATCGCGAGGTCCAGCCCGACGTGACGCTGATGGACATCCAGATGCCGGGCATGGACGGCGTGGAGACGATCGAGGCGATCCGCCGCGAATTCCCCGCCGCCCAGTTTGTGGTGCTCACCACCTATCCGGGCGACACGCATGCGCTGCGGGCACTGCGCGCCGGGGCGACCGGCTATCTGCTGAAGAGCTGCATCCGCAAGGACCTGCTCGATACGATCCGCGCGGTGCATGAGGGGCGCCGGGCGATCGCCGCGGATGTCGCCCAGGAAATCGCCCTTCACGCGTTCGACGACCGGCTGAGCGAGCGCGAGACGGACATCCTCCGCCTGGTCGCGGAAGGACATCCCAACAAGCAGATCGCCTGGCGCCTGTCGCTCTCCACCGACACGGTGAAAGCGCATCTCAAGAACATCTTCGCCAAGCTCGACGTGGCCGATCGTACCCACGCGGTGATCATCGCGGCACGGCGCGGCTTCATCGAGATCTGAAGCCGCGCCGCACGCTCTCCGGGCCTAGATGACCCCGTCCTCGGTTTCCGAGCGGAACTCGTGCCACAGGCCGTTGAGGATGCCGAAGCCGACGGCGAGGCCGACACCCAGGATCCAGGCAAAATACCACATGGGAACTGCTCCTCAGTAGAAGTCGGGGTTGGTGCGCACGTCCTGCTCGGTCACCCGGCCGAACATGATGCGGTAGGCCCAGGCCGTGTAGGCAAGGACGATCGGCAGGAAGATCGCAGTGACGATCAGCATGGTGAACAGCGTGCCGTGGCTCGACGAGGCGTTCCACACCGTCAGGCTCGACAGCGGATCGATCGAGCTCGGCAGAATGTACGGGAACATCGACAGGCCAACCGTGGAGATGATCCCCACATTGGCGAGCGACGAGCCCGCGAACACCAGCACGTCATTGCGGCCGCGGATGCCGAGCAGCGCCAGCACCGGGCCAACAAAGCCGAGCAAGGGGGCCATGAGCATCCAGGGATGCGCGCCGTAATTGGCCAGCCAGGCGCCGCCTTCCGCAACCGTGGTCGAGAAGCGCGGATTGGACGGACCGCCTGCGTCGACCAAGCCATCCAGCCGGTAGCCAAGACCGCCATAGGCGACGAACAGGCCGCCGACCGCGAACAGCACGATCGCCAGCACGGCAGCTACCTGGCCGAAGCGACGGGCACGCTCGAGCACCACGCCTTCGGACTTGAGGCTCAGCCAGCCCGCACCATGCAGCACCAGCATCGCCACCGAAAGCAGGCCAGTGACCAGCGTGAACGGGGTGAAGAGGCCGAGAAGCGATCCGTCGTAGAAGGCGCGCAGGTCGCCATCGAGGCGGAAGGGAATGCCCTTGAGCACATTGCCCACTGCGACACCGAAGACGAGCGCCGGCACGAAGCCGCCGACGAACAACGCCCAATCCCAGCGATAGCGCCATTTCAGGTCCGGGTGCTTCGAGCGGTACTTGAACCCCACCGGCCGCAATATCAGCGCCGACAGCACCAGGAACATCGCCAGGTAGAAGCCGGAGAAGCTTACGGCATAGACGAAGGGCCATGCCGCGAAGATGGCGCCGCCGCCGAGGATGAACCACACTTGGTTGCCTTCCCAGGTTGCGCCGATGGTGTTGATCACCATCCGACGCTCCTCGTCGGTCTTCCCCACGAACGGGAGCAGTGCTCCCGTCCCCAGGTCGAAGCCGTCGGTCAGTGCGAAGCCGATCAGCAATACACCGAGCAACAGCCACCAGATGATGCGTAGCGTTTCAAAATCGAGAGGGATGGACATGGTCTGTCTCCAAAACCCTGGTTCGGCTCATTCGGCCGGAACGGCGTGGAAATCGGGGCCCGCGGGCGCCGGCGCGGTCGCCGGACGATATTCCTCCGGCCCCTTCTTGATCGATGCGAGCATCAGCCGCACCTCGATCACCGCCAGCGCGCCATAGAGCGCGGTGAAGCCGATGATCGTCAGCCACAGCTCGGGCACGGTCAGGCTCGATGGTGCCAGGAAGGTCGGCAGCACGCCCTCCACCGCCCAGGGCTGGCGACCGACCTCGGCCACGGCCCAGCCCACTTCCGCGGCGATCCACGGCAGCGGCATCACGATCAGCGCCAGCCGCAGGAACCAGCGGGCGTCGAACTTGCGGACGGTCGAATAGTAGAAGGCAACCGCGAAGAAGGCGATCATGCCGAAACCAATCCCGGCCATGATGCGGAACATCCAGAAGATCGCCGGCACGTTCGGCACGGTGCTCCACGCCGCCTTGTCGATCGTTGCCGCGTCCGCGGTGCGCGGATCGGCCACGAAGCGCTTGAGCAGCAGCGCATAGCCCAGATCGTTCTTGGTCTTCTCGAACGCCTCGCGCGCAACCAGGTTGTTACGATCGACCTTGAGCTTCTCCACCGCGTCATAGGCAGTCAGCCCATTGACGATACGGACCTTGGCGCGCGCAACCAGCGGGAAGATGCCATTGACCTCACCGGTCAGGCTGCGCGTGGAGATCAGGCCCAGCACATAGGGGATCTTCACCTCGTACCTGGTCTCGCGACCGCTGTTCGAAGGGACGCCGAAGATCGCGAGGCCGGCGGGCGCAGGCTCGGTGTGCCACATGCCCTCGATCGCGGCGAGCTTCATCTGCTGGTTCTCGGTCAGCGCATAGCCGCTCTCGTCGCCCAGCACGACGACCGACAGCGACGAAGCGAGGCCGAAGGCCGCCGCCACCGTGAAGCTGCGCTTGGCCAGCTCCAGATGCTTGCCCTTGAGCAGGTAGAAGGCCGAGACGCCGAGCACGAACACGCTGGCCATGACGTAGCCCGCGCTCACCGTGTGGACGAACTTCGCCTGGGCGACCGGATTGAAGATCACCGCCGCGAAGTCGGTGACTTCCATGCGCATCGTCTCGGGGTTGAACACCGACCCGGTCGGGTGCTGCATCCAGCCATTGGCGACGAGAATCCACAGCGCCGACAGGTTGGAGCCGAGCGCCACCATGAAGGTGGTGAACAGGTGCGCCTGTTTCGACATGCGATCCCAGCCGAAGAACATCAGCCCGACGAACGTCGCTTCCAGGAAGAAGGCCATCAGGCCCTCGATCGCGAGCGGGGCGCCGAAGATGTCGCCCACATAGTGCGAGTAATAGGACCAGTTGGTCCCGAACTGGAATTCCATGGTGAGGCCGGTGGCGACGCCAAGGACGAAGTTGATGCCGAACAGCTTTGCCCAGAAACGGGTGATGTCCCGCCAGATCGGGCGGTTGGTCATCACGTACACGCTCTCCATGATGACGAGCATGAACGAGAGGCCGAGCGTCAACGGCACGAACAGGAAGTGGTAAAGCGCAGTCAGCGCGAATTGGAGCCTCGATAGCTCCACGACTGCCATGCTGATCATCGCAGGAAATCCCCCTACGCAAGAGTCTGCGCCCAACGGGTTTGGTCGCGTCCTCATTGTCCCTAGAAGCGGTCCCCGAAGGCGACTTTGACCATGAACAAATACGCGGCGAACGCAACTCCGGCTAAGGGATGATATGATCTGGCTCCTGGATGTACCCGGTGCCGCGCTTTTCGCAGGGGGCATCGCGCTGGCGGTGAGCGCCCTTGCTGCGGGTGACGGCATCTCCCTGCTCGCTGCCTGCATGATCCTGGCAGGCGGGCTGATCCGTGGCGGGGCAGCGTTGCTGGTCCATGCCACCGCGATCCGCGCCGCCCAGCGCGTGGTTGTGGCATGGCGCTCCCATCTGTTCCCGCGCCTGCTCGCCGGCCGCCTCGCTCGCCCACTCCTGGCCGGTGAGAGTGCTGCCCTGGCGATCGACCATATGGCGACGATCGAAGCCTATCAGGCGCGCTTCAGGCCCGCGCGCGCCGCCTCTGCCGCAACGCCGTTGCTGGTTGCCGCAATAATCGCCTTCGCGAGCTGGGTGTCGGCCGCGATCCTGGTCATCACGCTGATCCCCTTCGCACTCGGCATGATCCTGGCCGGTACCGCCGCGCGTCGAACCTCGGAGCGCCAGCTGGCCGCGCTCGCCCAGCTTTCCGGCCTGTTCGTCGACCGCGTCCGCACCCTGCCCGTCATCCGCCATTTCGGCGCCGAGGACCGGATCACCCGCCAGGTCGGCATCGCCACCGGCGAAGTCGCCGAGCGCACCGTGGCGGTACTGCGCGTCGCTTTCCTTTCCGGCGCAGTCCTGGAGTTCTTCGCGGCGCTCTCGGTCGCGCTGGTCGCGGTCTATTGCGGGTTCAGCCTGCTCGGCCTGCTGCCCTTCCCCGCTCCCGAAAAGCTCACGCTCGGCCAGGCGTTCTTCGCGCTGGCGATGGCACCGGAATTCTACCTGCCGATGCGTCGCCTGGCCGCCGCCTATCACGAGAAGCAGCTGGGCGACGCAGCGAGCGCCGCATTGACCGCAGTCGAGGCCGAAACGCCCGCGCCACCCATCTCGGCGCGCTTCGACGGGCTGCAGGTTACCGGTCTCGTGATCCAATGGCCGAACCTGCATATCGGCCCGGTCAGCTTCGCGCTGGCACCGGCCGATATGGTTGCGCTGACCGGCCCGACCGGCAGCGGCAAATCGAGTCTGCTCGCCTCGGTTGCCGGGCAGATCGTTCCCGCCGCCGGCGCGGTGCGCATCGCCGGCGGCGGGGCTCTCGATCCCGGCGACATCGCCTGGGCGGCCCAGACCCCGTTGCTGCTTCCCGGCACCCTTGCCGAGAACATCGCCCTTGCCCGGCCGGACGCGACTATCGAGGCGATCGGTCAGGTCGCTTCGCTGGTGGGCCTGGATACCCTGCTCGCCGCACGCGGCGGGCTGGGACTGGCGCTCGACCATCGCGGCTCCGGCCTGTCGGGCGGCGAGCGGCGGCGGATCGGACTGGCGCGGGCTATCCTTTCGGGCCGCCCATTGCTGCTCTGCGACGAGCCCACTGCCGACCTCGACGCCGAAAGCGCTGCCGAGATCATCGACCTGCTCAAGACGCTTGCCCGCGACCGCGCGGTCCTGGTCGTGACCCATGATCCAGCCCTCGCCGCCGCGGCACGTCTGGAGGTGGCGCTGTGAACGTCTTCACCCTCGACCCGACCGGGCGCCGCTGGCTCCGACGCGCGAGCATCGCCGCGGTCGTTGCCGCGCTGGCCGGCATATTGCTGCTGGCGGTGTCGGGCTGGTTCCTGACCAGCGCGGCGCTGGCGGGGGCCGCCGGGCCGGTCGTCGCGCTCGGCTTCAACTATCTGATCCCCAGCGCCGGCATCCGGTTGCTGGCGATCCTGCGCACCGTGTCACGCTATGGCGAGCGGCTGTTCTCGCACCAGGCGGCGCTGGGCGCGATGGCCGGGATGCGCGGCAGCCTGTTCGGCAGGCTCGCAGCACAGGATGCCCGCACCGGCCCCGACCTTTCCGGCGGCGACGCCAGCGCCCGGCTGATCGGCGATATCGACGCGCTCGAGGACCTGATCGTCCGCAAGCCCACCCGACCCGCCAGCCTGGTCGCGGCGGGCATCGGGGTGCTGCTCGCCGCGTTCGCCGGCTGGGCATCGGCACTGGCACTGCTCCTGCTGCTGGCCGCGCTACCCTTGCTGCTCGATCGTGCCGCCCGTCGCCTGACGAAGCAGCCTGCCCATGACGCAGCCGAGGCGCTGGGCGCGCTGCGCACCCGCTATGTCGAATATGCCGCCGCCCGCGCCGAGATCGCCGCCTATGGGCTGGCCGACCGGGTGACGCAGGACCTGGTACCGCTCACCGAGGCGCTCGACACCGCCCGGGCGCGGCTGAACCGGGGCGAAGGGGCGATCGCGGCACTGCTCGCCGGCTATACCGGGCTGGCCGTGGCGATCGTGCTGCTGCTCTCCAGCGGCCCCGCCCCGCAGGTCGCGCTGGCACTGCTCGCCACCGCCGGGGCGCTCGAGGCGATGGCCGGGCTGGCCCGCACCGCCTTCCGCCAGGCCAGTGTCGGCGAGGGCCTGCGCCGGCTCGAGGCATTGCTGACCCTGCCCGAACCCGCGCCCCCCCAGGCGGATGGCACGCCGCTGCCGCTTCGGCTCGGCACACTGCGGCTCGAGCCCGGCAGCCGGGTTGCCGTCACCGGGCGCTCGGGGTCCGGCAAGACGCTGCTGCTCGAAGCGCTGGCCGGCATGCGCGCCGTTGAGGTCGATGCCGCGATCGGCGAGCAACCGCCCATCGCCCAGCCTGGCGTGCTGCTGCGCAGCCAGTTCGCGCTGTCCCCGCAGGACGCCGCGCTGATCGCCGGGACGATCGGCGACAATCTCCGACTAGCCCGACCCGGGCTCGATAATGCCGCGATGTGGGCCGCGCTCAAGGCCGTGGTGCTCGACGATCGCATCGGCAGGATGCCGGCCGGGCTCGACACAAGGCTGGGCGAAGCCGGCGGCACGCTTTCGGGCGGCGAGCGCAAGCGGCTGTCGCTGGCGCGGGCGCTGCTCGCCGGACGGCCCTGGCTGCTGCTCGACGAGCCGACCGAAGGGCTGGACGCCGCCACCGAGGCCGAGCTGGTCGCCCGGCTCGACCAGTGGCTGCGCGGGACCGCGACCGGACTGGTGCTGGTCTCGCATAGGCCGGCACCGCTTTCGCTTGTCGGGAGCAGCGTGGCGATCGAAGGGCTGGCGCCTCGGCCGGTTTAGGTTCCTGCTCCCACTATAGCTCCCCGGCGAAAGCGGGGCCCAGAATCACAAGCCACAGAGCAGAGAAACCCAGGACCCAGGCTCTCGCCGGGGCTCAGTGCGGGTTCCAGGCATGGCCTAATCCTACGCCCTCACGGCATCGACTCGCGAAAGTACACAAAGTACAGGCCAAGAACGGGTTTTTGGCTCGGCAATTTTGAGCTTCTTTACGGGAACGCGCGGCACCTCGCACGATTGTTACGTGCGGCTGATCCTATTTCACCAACAGCCTCAAAAAGCGGCTGAGCCCAAGTCCGACCGCCCGAGGCAAGCAGGCGAAATCCTACATTGCAAGGCCGCACAAAAAGGGCCGGCATCGCTGCCGGCCCTTCCCCGTCAGCGGGTGTACGGGTTCAGAGGCGGACCCCAAGCCCCACGCCGAACACCAGCGGGTTCACCTTCACATGGGTGCGCTGCGTGCCGATCGCGGTGGTATCGAGCCGGGCGTCCGTGGTGATGTCGATGTATTTCACGTCGAGGTTCAGGAAGACCTTCCTGGTCAGGTCGACATCGACACCAGCCTGCGCCGCCCAGCCGAAGCTGTCCGACATGCGCACCCTGGTCTTGCCCACGGCCCCCTGCAGGCCGCTCGATGCCTTCTCGTCCCAGAAGATCGTGTAGTTCACGCCGGCGCCGACATAGGGGCGGATCTTGCCCCGCGAATTGAAGTGATATTGCGCGGTAAAGGTGGGCGGGAGCACCCAGGTCGAGCCAAGCTTGCCGATCGAACCGGTGGTGCCGGTGGTGCCACCGAAATTATGCTTGGTGGTCGAGGCGATCAGCTCGAAGCCGATATTGTCGGTGACCATGTAGGTCGCATCGATTTCCGGCATCACGGCATTGTCCAGGCTCACCTTCTCGGTGGGGAAAGCCGGCTTGATGCCGTTCGATTTCTCGTTCGGGGCCACCACGATCGTGCGCAGGCGAACCAGCACGTCGCCGGCGCGGATGCCGGTTTCGTCGCTCGTCTGGGCGCTGGCGGGGACGGCGACCATCAGGCCAGCTGCGGCCAGAGCGATCAGGGTCTTCATTGTTACCTCCACTGTTGACCCCATTGCCAATGCCCCCCGCCAAACCTCGCCGCATTGCAGCAACGCAAACGGGGATTTGACTGGTGTCAAAGCCGCCCGGAGCCCGTGCCCGCAGACAGGATGGCATGTGGACCTATCACCCCGAGCTGCTCGCCACGCCGGTGCCCCGCTACACCAGCTTCCCCACCGCAGCGGAGTTCGGTGACGATGTCGGCCCGGCCGACATGGAGCATGCGCTGGCGCGGGTGCGCGAGGACGAGCCGATCTCGCTCTATCTTCACGTCCCCTATTGCCATGAGATCTGCTGGTATTGCGGCTGCAACACCGGCGCCGCCAACCGCACCAGTCGGGTCGCCGCCTATGTCCAGCGGCTGGGCGAGGAGATCGACCTGATCGCCCGACGGCTCGACGGGCGCGGCAAGGTCGCCCGGATCGCCTGGGGCGGCGGCAGCCCCAATGCGCTGGCGCCATCGCAGTTCGATGCACTAATGCACCGGGTACGCGCTGCCTTTGCCTGCAGCGAGGCGACCGTATCGGTCGAACTCGATCCGCGCGGCTTCGACTGGGGCTGGGCCGATTGCTTCGGGCGCAACAAGGTGACGCGCGCCAGCCTGGGCGTGCAGACCTTCGCGCCGCATATCCAGCGCGCGATTGGCCGCATCCAGCCGACCGAGGAGATCGCCTGCACCGTCGGCCGCCTGCGCGCCGCCCGGGTTGAATCGATCAATTTCGATCTGATGTATGGCCTGCCCGGGCAGTTTGCCGAGGATCTCGACGAGACGCTGCGCATCGCGCTGTCGATGCGGCCGGAGCGGTTCGCGGTGTTCGGCTATGCGCATGTGCCGCATTTGCTGCCGCGCCAGCGCCGGATCGATGCGACCCGCCTGCCGGGCGCCGCGGTCCGGTTCGCGATGGCGCAACAGGCGCATCGCTTGCTGCGCGGCGGCGGCTATGACGCGATTGGCTTCGATCACTTCGCGATGCCGCACGATGCCATTGCCCGCGCTGCCCGCAACAAGACGCTGCGCCGCAACTTCCAGGGCTTTACCGAGGACCCGTCCGATGTGCTGATCGGCCTGGGCGCCTCCTCGATCAGCGCCTTCCCCGGCGCGCTGCTGCAGAATGAGAAGAATGCCGGCCGCTACCACCTGCGCATCGGCAATGGCCAGCTTGCCACCGCGCGCGGCATCCGCCGCAGCGCCAGCGACCGGCGGCGCGGCGCGATCATCGAGGCTTTGCTTTGCCGTAATGAGGCGGAGTGCACCGGGCTGCCCGACCTGGCCGATATCCGCGAGCGGCTGGCGCCGTTCGAGGAATACGGGCTGATCGCCTGGGCCGGCACGCGCCTCCTGCTCGACCAGGGCGCGCTGCCCTATGCCCGCAGCATCGCCGCGACCTTCGATCCCTGGCGCGCCGCCAGCACCACGCGCTTCAGCAGCGCCGTCTGACCCTCCAGCCGAAAGCGTCCCCTCATGCTCACCGACGCCCTGCTCCTCGATCGTACGCCCACCGTTCCCGGTTGCGCGCCTGCCCGCTGCCAGGCGTGCAAGGCGCGCGGCAATTCGCTTTGCGCGGCGATGGGCGATGGCGAGATTTCGGCACTGCATGCGATCGGTCGCCGCCGCAGCCTGCCTGCGGGCCAGGTGTTCAACTGGGCCGGTGACCAGAACAATCACTGCGCCACGGTGGTAGAGGGGATGCTCAAGGTGACGGCCTCGACCGAGGACGGGCGCGAGCAGATCGTCGGGTTGCTGTTCCCGGGCGATTTTGTCGGCGAGCTGTTCGAGGAGGACGCGACGCTGACGGTCTCCACCCTGTGCGACACCGATCTGTGCACCTACCCCCGCGCGGCGTTCGAACGGACGCTCGAGGATCATCCGCGCATGGAGCGGATGCTGCTCCGCCGGACGCTGGCCGCCCTGGGCGATGCACGCAGCCGGATGCTGGCGCTAGGCCGCCGCAACGCGAAGGAACGGATCGCCGGCTTCCTGCTCGACCTGGTCGAGCGCACGGGGCAGCCGGCCGGCAATGGCGGGGTGCTGATCGCGATTCCGATCAGCCGCGGCGAGATGGCGGATTATCTGGGGCTGACGATCGAGACGGTGAGCCGCCAGCTCTCGCAGCTCAAGGCGGCGGGCATCCTCGCCTTCGCCAAGGGCGATCGCGGTTGCACGGTGCTGGGCGAAGAACGGCTACGGGCAATCCTCAACCCGGCATGAGCCCGCGCCGGGCGATCTCGATCCCGCTCTCCTTGAGCGCGATCGCCCGGCGGCAGCCATCGAAGAAGCAGCGCAGCATGTAGGAGAGCTTGCCGACGTCACGCTCGCCTTCCGGCTCGATACTGTGCCACAGCTCGCTGGCCAGATCCTCGCCGTGCATCCGATCAAACTGGTGCATCTCGTGCAGCGCCGAGAGGAAGGCGGGCCCGGGACGGTGCGCGAGCGGCAGGTCCGCGAACAGCCGCTCGGCGCGGTTGAAGTGCGTGGCGGTCACCCGCTGGATCGACTTGCACAGCCGCAATATCTCGTCCGCCGCCGGCAGGGACGGCAGGCGATCGGCGACGATCTCCAGCTCGTGGCACAGGCTGCGCTGCACGACGTGGTCGTCTTCCAGTATCTCGAACGTCGAAATGTTCATGGGCACATCGAAGGGCGAAGGGGGGACCGTCATGATGTGATCTTTCGCATCTGGCCCGATCTAGCCCGTCGCCGGCGATCGCAACTTGACGGACGTCAAAAGGCTCCGGACGCCCGTCGCAACCGGCGCTCGCCTGGCGCCGCGGGTGGTGATAGCCAGCGCCTGCCCAGCCCCAGTGAGGTCCAGATGAAGCGCTTCCGATTTGCCGCCGGCACCGCCCTTGCCCTGCTCGCCTCCACGACGGCGATGGCCCAGTCCAAGTGCGGCCAGTTCACGATCGCGATGATCCCCGACACGCAGAACTATACCGACTACACCCACCAGAAGGCGGCGGGCTATCCGCTCGATGGCGTCGAGCTGTTCTATGAGCAGATGCGCTGGATCGCCGCGAATGCGCGCAGCGCCGGCGGCGACATCGTCTTCGCCACCCAGGTCGGCGATGTCTGGCAGCATTATTCGGAATGGACCGACCCGGAGCATGAGGTGCGCGGCTTCAGGGCCATGCCCAATTCGGGAAGCTCGGAAGTCGCCGAGGGGCCGCGCAAGGAAACGCGCGCATTCGAGATTCCGGCAGCGATCAGGGGCTTCGAGATCCTCAAGGGCAAGCTTCCCTTCTCGGTGGTGCCCGGCAACCACGATTATGACGCGCTGTGGACCGATCCCGCCTATCCGCCGCAGCCCGAGCGCAAGGACTCGCTGAGGATCGGACTGCGCCACCTGGGCGGGCTGGACGGATTCCGCTCGGCCTTTTCGGACCAGTCCGAGTTCTTCAAGGGGCAGCCCTGGTATGTCGATGCGCATGACGGCGGCGCGGACAGTGCGCAGCTCTTCACCGTCGGCAAGTGCCGGTTCCTGCATATCGGCCTGCAGTTCGATGCCCCCGATGCCTCGCTAGCCTGGGCGAAGCGCGTGCTGCATCGCTTCCCCGACGTGCCGACGATCGTCAGCACCCACAAATACCTCGATCGCGACGGATCGCATGCCGATACCCCGGCGCTCGACCAGAGCATCCTCGATCACCGCGACAACAACCCGCAGATGGTGTGGGACAAGCTGATCAGCGAGAACGACCAGATCTTCCTGGTGTTGAGCGGCCATATCGGCGGCCAGGGCTATAGCGTCGACCACAACCTGGCCGGGCACGAGGTGCACCAGATGCTCGCCGATTATCAGGGGCGCTGGCAGGTTGCGAAGGAGCTGGGCTGGAAGAACGCCAACGCTACCCTGGGCGACGGCTGGATGCGCCTGCTGACCTTCCGGCTCGACGGACCGAAGCCGAGCGTGCAGGTGCGCACCTGGTCGACCTTCTACAAGAAGTTCAGCACCGAGCTGCCCGACTATGCCGCCTGGTACAAGGCGCATGAGGGCATGGCAAAGCTCAGCGACGCCGAATATCTGAAACGCGACGATTTCAGCTTCGAACTGCCCGACTATCGCGCGCGGTTCGGGCGCAAATAGCACCCTCCCCAATTCGGAACGGCAAGAAAGTAGCGCGACGGGGATGCCCGCCGCGCTCTTTCCTTATCAGGGCAGCGGCACCGAGGCCGGCGGCTGGGTCGGCGCCGGCTGGCCATAGTTGAACGTGCCGGTGCCGATGCTGATCTTGGTCGTGTCGTTGAAGCCGTTGGCGTCATCGAGCTCGCTGGCGATCGCGCTGGCGGTCGCCTGACCCTGGGTAACGTTGATCGTGCCACCACCGCTGGCGGAGAGGCGCAGATACTGGCCGTTGCCCGCCTGGCCTGCGATGCCCGAGAAGCTGTTGCCCGAGACGCTGACATTCACCGTCGGGAAGCCACCGGTATTCTGGTTGTTGTTGATCACGAGCCCGCGGCTGCCGTTGATGTTGCGGATCGTGTTGTTGAGGATGGTGACGTTGGTGGTGAGGTTGCCCGTCGCCTGACCGACCAGGCCGACATTGACCACGATGCCCTGCGAAGTCTGGATCTGCTGGATCGTGTTGCCGCTGATCAGATAGTTGGCGTTCACGCCGCCTTCGTTGCTGATGCTGATGCCCGCACCGACATTCGAGCCCGAATTGGTCACGGCGTTGTTGCCGATGATGTTGTTGGTGATCCGGCCGTTGACCGTCCGGGTGAACGGCGCGTTGCCGTTCTGGAAGTCGTTGATCGCAGTCGAACGCGTGCCGACGAAATTGTTGTTGTCGATATTGTAGGTCAGCGTCGTCGAGCCCGGGCCGGTCGAGACGTTGATGCCGTTATTGGTGTTGGTGAAGAACGAACCACTCACCTGCACGGTCATGCTGGTGCCGGTGCTGTCGGCGAACAGGCCGCTGCCGACGATCGTGGTCGGCGGGCTCGCCGCGTTCCAGTTGCCGGTGAAGTTGCTGCCCGAGACACTGATCCCCATCGCCGACGTTCCCGTGCCGAGGAAGTTGAAGATGTTGCCGTGCGGGCTGGTGCCGTTGCCGTTGATGCCGACGCCGTTCGACGCGAAGGTCGAGTTGACCACCTGGAAGTTGGTCAGCGTGCCGGTCGAGTTGGTGATCTGCACCTCGAACTCGTTGTTGTTCTGGATCGTCGAGTTGAAGATGCCGGTCGGCCGCGCACCGTTCGAAGCGGTGCCGGTCAGTTCGGTGATGTTGATGCCCGATTCATCGGTGCCGGCATCGTTGCCATTGCCGCTGATCAGCATGTTGTCGATCAGGAAGCCGTTGACGTTCGAGCCGCCGATGCCGTCACCCAGATTGTTGGTGACGTTCATATAGGCGAGGCGGACATTCTCGGTGCTGGTCAGGCTGATGCCCTCGCCGATCGAGTTCTGGATCGTGCCGCCCGAGCCTGCCGCGCCGGTGCCGGTGACGTTGATGCCGCCCGACGAGCCGGTGTTGTTGAGGATGATGCCGCTCAAGGCGCCGTTCGACGAGATGCTCTGGAAGCGCAGGCCCGACGAGCCGATCGTGGTGTTGACGACGTTGAGCGCAGTGCCCGTGGTCGAGGTGATCGTGTTGCCGCTACCCGCCGTGGTGACGGTGCCGCCGCCCGTGGCGTTGAAGCCGGTGCCGCTGTTGGTGGTGATCGCCATCCCGCCATTCGGGAAGCTGATCGTGCCGCCGGTGTTGTTGAGCAGGTTCAAGGCGGTGTTCGCGCCGGTGCTCAGCGTCGTGTTGCCCAGGAAGCTGATCGTGCCCGAATTGACGTTCTGGACGACGATGCCGTTGTTGAGCCCGCCGGTGGCGCTGATGGCGCCCGAGAAGGTGACGTTGCCGGTCTCGTGGTTATCGACCAACACCACGTTGTTACTGGTGGTCTTGGTGATCGACGAGGCGATGCTGATCCCGCCCGTGCCGTTCAGGATGTAGACGCCGAAGCCGGTCGGATCGTTGGTGGCGCCGATCGCGCCGGCCGCCAGGTTCACGGTATTGGTAGAGCCGTTGATCTCGACGCCGTTGCCGGCGGTGTTGTTGATCGTGACGCTGCCCGCGGTGAAGGTACCGTTGCCCGCACCGTTGATCTCGATGCCTTCGTCGCCGGTATTGGCGATCGTCACGGTGCCGAGATTGACGTTCATCGTCGATCCGCCGCCGTAGAAGATGCCGTCGGCCGTCACGCCGGTGGTGCCGGCGATCGAGACGGTGGTGGCGTTCAGCGTGCCGGTGCCATCGACATTGCTGATGTTGATCGCGCTGCCGTTGGTCGAACCGGTGCTGGTCAGCGAGTCGAAGACGAGGCCGAGCGAGCCGACACTGCCGTTGACCAGGTTGAGGATCTGGCCGGTCGCGGTCTGGATCGAGTTGCCGGTGCTGTAGACGATCAGGCTGCCACCGCCGGTGAAGTCGATACCGTTGCCGGTGCCCGACGCGGTGATGTCGACGCCATTGCCGCCCGCCGCCGAGGAGAAGGTGATGTTGGTGCCAGTGTTGCTGGCCAGCGTGACCGCATTGACGTTCGCCACGGTGTTGAGCGTGATGCTCTGGCCGTAGAAGTTGATCGAGCCGCCGCTATTGTTGGCGATGTTGATGCCCTGCGAATTGTCGGTGAGATTACCCGACACAGTGATGGCGCCGCCGGTGATGTTGGTCACTTCGACCGAGCGGGCGGTGGTGCCGCTTGTGGCAACGCTGCCGGCATAGTCGAGCGACAGCGTGCCGCCGCTGAAGTCGATGCCGCGGCTGCTGGCCGTGATCGCGCCGCTGTTGATGGTGACGCTACCGGTGAGCGTGCCCGCCGTCCGGGTGACCAGGATGCCGTTGGTGCCCAGCGTGTTGCTGGCGTTCGCAAAGTTCAGGTTCAGCGTCGACGTCACGCCCGCAGTGTTGCTGATGTCGAGGATCGTGCCCGAGCCGGTGGTGATGGTGCTGTTCGGACCCTGCACGTTGATCGTGCCGCCGTTCGCGATGGTGAAGGCGGTGCCGCTGGTCGTGGTGACGCCCAGGCTGCTGCCGACCGAGCTGAACCCGACGGTGCTACCCGCATTGTTGGTCAGCGTGATCGCGTTGTTGGCCTGGGTCGACAGCGTGGTCGTGCCGTTGAAGCTGACCGTGCCGCCACCATTGTTGGTCACGCTCAGGCCCAGCGCATTGGCGCCGCTCGAGGCGATCGTGCTGGTGCTACCGAAGGTCACCGTACCGGCAGCGTGGTTGTCGATGCGGACGGCATAGCCGTTGCTGTCATCGATGCTGCCCGCATAGGTCAGGCCGCTGTTGCTGCTGGTGAGAACGAAGGCGTCGCCCGCAGCGGCATGGGTAATCGCCGTGCCGCTGCCGAAGCTGAAGGTGCCGTCCGCGCCGTTGACGATGTCGATGCCGGCATCGCCACCGTTCAGCGTCGTCGTGCCGGTGAAGTTGTAGGTGCCATCGGCATTGTTGAACTGCAGGCCGGTGCCGTTGGTGGCGCTCAGCGTGCCCGTCTGGAAGGTCAGCGTGCCGCTCGAATGGTTGAGCACATTGACCAGTGCGGCGTTGTTCGCCTGGGTGATGTCGCCGTTGTAGGTGACGGCGGCGGTGCTGCCCGAGACGTTGAACGCCGTGCCCGTCGGGCTGGTGATCGAGGTGCCGGTGCCGAAGTTGAAGGTGCCGCCCGACCCGTTGAGGATGTCGACCCCGGCATCGCCGCCGTGCAGCGTCGTCGTGCCGGTGAAGTTGTAGGTAGCATCGGCATTGTCGAACTGCAGGCCGATGCCGTTGTTGGCATCCAGCGCGCCGGTCTGGAAGGTAACCGTGCCGCCCGAATGATTGAGGAACGAGACCAGCGCCGCGTTGTTCGTCTGGATGATGCTGCCGCTATAGGTGATCGCCGCGGTGCTGCCCGAGACATTGAACGCCGTGCCCGACGGGCTGAGGATCGACGTTCCCGCGCCGAAGCTGAAGGTGCCGCCCGAGCCGTTGAGGATGTCGATGCCCGCATCGCCGCCGGCCAGCGTCGTGGTGCCGGTGAAGTTGTAGGTGCCGTCGGCATTGTCGAACTGCAGGCCGGTGCCGTTCGAAGCGACGATCGTGCCGGCATAGGCCAGCGTGCCAGTGGCGTGGCCGCCGCTGACGCTGAGCGCCGCGTCCGCGCCTGCCTGGCTGATCGAACTGGTGGAGTCGAAGTTGAACGAGCCCGTACCCCCGGCGATGGTCAGGCCCGCACCGTTGGCGACACCGATATCGACATTGGTCGCGTTGATCGTGCCACCCGAAGCACTGAACAGAATGCCCGCCGAAGCGCTGTTGATGTTCACGTTGGTGAGCGTCGTCGTGCCGGTGGTGTTGACCAGGGTCATCGCAGTGCCGGTGGCACCGTTGCTGGTAACGTTGGTAATTACCGTGCCGGCGGCGTTGAAGAACAGATCCGACGGATTGTTCGCGAAGTTGACATGGTCGACCGTGGTGTTGGTCGACGGCGTGATCTCGATGCCGCGCGTCACGAAGTTGCGGATCGTCATATAGTCGATCAGCGTATTGGTCGCACCCGCGCCATTGTCCTTGATGCCGCGGTTCGCGGTCGAAAGGCCGTCGAGGATGAAGCCCGACAGGTGGTTGTTCGAGGCACCCAGGGTGATCACGTTGCTGCCCGCCGCGCTGGTGAGCGTCGCTGCGCCATTGCCGGTGGGATCGGCAATGTTGAAGCTGGTGCCGCCCGACAGCAGGATCGTCGAAGGCACGGTGAGCGTGATGTTGATCGGCGCGCTGCCGGTGCCGGCACCCCCGCCGACGCCGTCTCCGAAGCCGCGGACCTGGAGGTTGGATGCCAGGACGAGCGAGTCATTGCCGTTCGAGCCCGCCGCGCTGATCGCGCTGCCATTGTTGATCAGGACGATCATGTCCTGCGCCGCCGCGATCAGTTCCGCCGCAGCCAGCGTCATCGGATTGTTGCCGTCTGCACCGCTGCCATTGCCGCCGCCGGTCGCGCCGTCCGCATCGACGAAATAGATCTTGTTGAGGCCGAAACCGGCGCCCGGGCTGCCCGAGAAGGCAACGTCGCGGAAGTCGTAGGTGCCGACGGTCGGTGCGTTGGTCGCGTCGATCGCGGTGGTCGCCGAGATGGTCGAGCCCGTGTCGATGCCCGACTCGCCGTCGCCATAGGTGAGCAGCGCGTTGGTCGAGGCATCGAGATAGATGCCCGTGCCGACGCCCGCGATCGAGCTGGAGGCGCCCATCTGGCCGCCCAGCAGGATGCTCGCGCCACCGAGCGTGCCGCGCAGATCGACACCGATGCTGGTGCCCGCGCCGCCGGAATTGGTGACGTCGAAGTCGCCGATGATGATCGGCGCCGAGAGCGTGGCGCCGTTGAGGTCGAGCGCCACCGCGCTGTTGCTGTTCAGGCCGATATCGAGATCGGTGATCGACAGACCGGTCCCGAGGATGCCGGTGACGTCGATGCCGCGCGAAGTGATGCCCTGCAGGTTGACCGTGCCGAGGCTGATCGCCGGCGCGACCGTGCTGACGCCGTTGAGCAGGATGCCGGTCGTCGCGCCATTGGCGCTAACGCTGCCGAAGGTGAAGCCATTGGTACCGATGGTCACGTTCTGCAAGCTGAGCGCCGTGCCAGTACCGGTGGTGCTGATCGAGTTGCCGACGCCGCGCACGATGACCGTGCCGCCCGAGCCGGCGCTGAAGCCCGTACCAGTGCTGACGATGTCGAGGCCGTTGCCGCCCGCCGTCGGATTGAAGTCGATCGTGCCGCCGCTGTTGCCGGCCATCGAGACGCCGAAGGCGGTGGCGTTCAACGCAAGCGTCTGGCCGGTGAAGGTGATCAGGCCCGAATTGACGTTGGTGACCGAGATGCCGCCCACGGTCGATGCCATGTCGCCACTGAAGGTGACGGTGCCGATCTCATGATCGACGATCTGGACCATATTGGTGCCGACAAGCGTCGAGCCCACCGAAACGTCCGCGGTGCCGCCAGTGAGCGAAACCGCATAATTGGCCGCGCCGGTGGCGGTGATCGAGCCGGTGCCCAGGGTGACCGGGCCGGTCGAGCCGGCGATGACTACGGTGCTGCCATTCGCACCGGCCAGATTCATCGTGCCGAAGGTCACCGCCGAATTGCTGTTGAGCAGTTCGATGGCGTTGCTGCCCGCCAGGCCGATCGTGGTGTTGCCGAAGGTGATCGCCGCGGTGCCGGTGCTCACCTTGATGCCGTCATTGGCGGCGCCGCTGGTGCCATTGGCGATGCTGACCGTGCCGCCGTTGAAGGCCGCGCCGCTGAGTCCGCTCAGCAGGATGCCGTTGTTGGCGACCGTGCCGGTGGCGGTGAGCGCATCGAAGGTGATGCCGCCCGAGCCGCTGGTCACACCGCTCAGGCCAAGGATCTGGCCCGTGGCGGTGGTGATCGTGTTGCCCGAACCGAGGACGGAAACCGTGCCGGCGGTCGCGCTGAAGCCGGTGCCGCTGGTGGTGGTGATGCCGAGCCCGCCGCCGAGCAGCGACAGCGTGCCGGTGCCGACCATGCTGAACGCGGTGTTGGCGCCCGTGCTGAACGTCTTGCTCGCGTTCAGGAAGCTGACATTGCCGGTGCTCGTCGCGTTGATGTTAACGCCCGCGCCGCCGTTGTGGCTCACGGCGCCGGAGATGGTGTAGATGCCGCCGGCGCCGGAGAAGCTGAACGCGGTCCCGGCCGTGGTCGAGGTGATCGCACCCGATAGCGTGGCCAGCATGCTGCTGCTGAACACGGACAGCACCGAGCCGGCGCCCGCATTGATCGTGCCGCCGTAGTTCAGCGTGCCGCCGGAGCTGCCAGTGATGCCGATCGCCGCCACGGTCGAGCTGGTGCTGGCACCGATCGAAGCGGTCCCGCCGCTCGCGCTGGTCGCGACGTTGACCGTGCCACTGGTCATGCCGTTGAGGCGGATGCCGTTCGAGGCGCCGTCGATCGTCAGCGTGGAGCCCGCCACATTGGCGATGTTGACCGTGCCGACCGCACCGTTCAGGTCGAAGCCGACTCCCGTGGTATCGAGATCGAGCGTGCCCGTGAAGTTGACGCCGCCGGTCCCGCTCAGGCTTTGCAACAGAACGCCGGTGCTACCGCCGCCAATGTTGAGCCCGCCGATGTTGAGCGCGCCGTTGAGCGCGGTCCCGCTCGCCAGCACGGCTTGCACCGCAGCGGGCGCAGCAGTGATATTGCTGAACGAAACACCTGCATTGGCGACCGTCACGTTGCCCAGCGCCAGCGCCGTGGCATCGCCGGTGGTGATGGTGTTGCCGGTGCCAGTGATGCTGAGCGTGCCACCACCCGTGGCAAAGAAGCCCCTGCCGGTGGTGGTCGTGATCCCCAGGCCACCGGTGAAGTCGATCGTCGCGCCGGTGTTGTTGGTGAGTGCGACGCCTGCGCCGGTGGTGTTGTTGACCGTGACCGCGCCCTGGAAAAGGGCGTGCATCGGATCGGTCTGGCCGGCGTTGTCGCGGATCGCGATCGCGGTGTTGGTCGCGCCGCTGATATTGACCGCACCGGTGACGGTGAAGCTGCCCTCGACCTGATCGAGCAGGATGCCATAGGCGCCGCCGGTCGAGCCGACCGAGCCGAGCACCATGTTGATCTTCAGCGGATCGAGGTTGATCGCGGTGCCGTTGGTGGTGTCGATCGCCCCGCCGGTGGTGCCGAGGAGGAAGTCGTTCGCCTTGGAATTGGCAACGGTCAGGCCGGTGCCGGCATTGTTGGCGATGTTGAGATCGGTGAAGTTCAGCGTGCCGGTGACGTTGGTCAGGCTGAGGCCATCGCCGGTGATGCGCGAAGCCGTGGTGCCGAGCGTCAGGGCGCCGGCGGACACGGCCTGGAGGCCGGCGGCAACCGTGTTGGAATCGAAGGTCAGGTCGTTGAAGATGAAGCCGCCGGTCTCCGTCGTGTGCACGACATTGAGATTGGCCAGCTCGGTAACCGTGAAGGTACCGGTGCCGCTGCCGTCAAGGTTCAGGATGTTGCCGCCGTTCGCGGCAAGCGTGAGGTTGCTCAGCGCCAGCGTGACATTCGCGGTGTTGTCGTAGATGCGCAGCGCGCCCGCCGCGCCACCCGAGATGGTGCTGTTGCGGATGACGATGGGCGCCGCGGCACCGTTGCCGAGCACGCCCGCGCCAGTGCCCGAATTGGTAATGATGACGCCATCGATCGTGTTGCCGCCACCCAGCGTGACGGTGGCGTTGGCGCCGCTCGCCGTGAGCGTGGGGGCGCCGGAGCCGGCGAAGGGATTCGAGATCAGGCCGGCCTGGACGTCGAACAGCAGCACATTGCCCGGTGCGCCGCCGTCAACCATGAAGCTGTCGGTGTCGCGGAAGCTGAGCAGCGACTGGCCACCCGCGAGA
Organism: Sphingomonas sp. OTU376; assembly: GCF_038440415.1. Lineage (NCBI taxonomy): Bacteria > Pseudomonadati > Pseudomonadota > Alphaproteobacteria > Sphingomonadales > Sphingomonadaceae > Sphingomonas > Sphingomonas sp. OTU376. The sequence goes on from NZ_JASATQ010000013.1 coordinate 65,541, forward strand.
TCGAGCGAACCGCCTGCGCCCGCCGTGGCGTCGAGCGTATCGCCGCCGCCGGTCGGGTCGTTGAGCAGCACGATATAGGTCGCGCCCGACGCCTCCGCGCCCGCCAGCGAGCCCGGGTCGGTCAAGGTGCCGATGCCGGTCGCGCCCTCGAGCACGAAATAGGCCGAGACGGACAGATTGGTGGTGTCGCCGGTCAGCTTGACGTCGGCGAAATTGTAGGTGCCGGTGCCGCCGTTGAGGCCGGCAATGACGAGCGGGGTGACCGCGGTGATCGCCGAAGCCGCGCCATTGGCGTCGGTGTTCGAGCCGTCGCCGTAGCGGAAGGTGCCGGTGATCGCCGCATTTGTGAGATCGACGCCGATGTTCACGCCGGTGATCGTGCTGCTGCCGCTGATGATGACGTTGCTGGCAGTCGTGCTGCCGGTCATGTCGATGCCGCGGGTGCCGGTGTTCGAGGCACCGGTGATGTCGAGCGTGGCGAAGGTGACGTTGCCGGTCGCGCCGGTCAGGTTCACCGCCGTGGTGTTCGCCGCGAGGCCGGTGATGTCGACATTGCCGAAGGTGAAGGTGCCGGCCGAGCCGCCCAGGATCGCCAGGCGCGCACCGCCGGAGAGGATCAGGTCGCCGAAGCTGTAGGTGCCGTCCGCATCGAAGAAGGAGATGCCGGTGCCGCCGGTGATGTTGAACGTCGCGCCAGTGAAGTCGATCGTCCCGCCGGAATGCGTCCCGATGTCGACTGCGGCAAGGGCGGCAAGCGACTGGCTGATCTGGCCCGAATAGGTGAGGTTGGCGGTCGAATTGCTGACGAACAGCCCCGCCCCCGCCGCGTTGGTGACGCTGGTGCCCGACCCGAAGGTGAAGGTGCCCGCCGAGCCGTTGGTGATGCCGATCTGTGCGCCGCCGGTCAGCGTTGCGCTGCCGAAGGTATACGTGCCGTCGGCATTGTCGAACAGGATGCCGTCGCCGCCGCTGACATTGAGCGTGGCGCCGCTGAAGTTCAGCGTGCCGGTCGCATGTGCCGCAACGTTCAGCGCCGCGCCCACCGACTGGTTGACCGTGCCGAGATAGGTCACGCCCGCCGTCGAGCTGGCGACGTTGATCGCCGCGCCGCTCGGGTTGGTGATCGTGGTGCCCGCACCGAAGGTGAAGGTGCCGGCCGAGCCGCCCAGGATGTCGATGCCCGCATCGCCACCGTTCAGCGTGGTCGTGCCGTTGAAGGCATAGGTGCCGTCGGCATTGCTGAAGTTCAGCCCAGTGCCGTTGGTAGCACTGAGATTGCTGGTGCCGGTGAAGGTCACCGTACCCGCGGCATGGCCGCTCACGTCGAGCAGCGCAGACGCACCCGTGACGCTGACGCTGCCGGCATAGGTGAAGTCGAGCGGGCCGGTGGTGGTGCCGATCGCGATCGCCGCGCCAGTCGTGCCGCTGATGCTCGAAGCCGCACCGAAAGAGAAGCTGCCGGTCGTCGTTCCGCCGATGGATATGCCGTTGCCAGCGCCGGTGATGGTGAGGTTGGCCACATCCAGCGCGCGGCCGCCGATGCCGGCGCCGGTCACATTGAGCGCGGTGATGCCGTTGCCGGTGCCCGCATGCGTCACGCCGTCCAGCACCAGATCGATGCTCGTGCCGGTCAGCGAGAGCGCTGCGCCGTTGAGCGTATCGATCGTGCCGGCTGCGCTCGTCAGCGTCAGGCCGGTGCCGTTGGTAAGAATCCCGGTGCCGCTCTGGTTGTAGATCGCCAGATCGGTGAAGTTGAGCGCGCCCAGCGCGTTCGATAGATTGACTGCGTTGCCGGTGAGCCGCTGACCGGCAGTGCCGATGAACAGCGAAGCATCGACGGTCTGATAGCCCGCCGTCGCGAGATCGGCGTCGAACGTGGCCCCGTCCAGATAGGCGCCCTGCGAACCGACACCCTGGGTGATCGTGATGTTCGCAAGCTGGGTAATGGTCATGCTGCCGCCACCCACGGCGTACAGCGCCAGCGGGATCGAATTGCCGGTGGTGGTCAGCACGAGGTTGCTCAGCGCCGCGCTGGCAGCGCTGCCGCCGGCGGCCAGCTCGATCGCGCTGTCACCACCGGAGATGATGCTGTTGCGGATCGTGACGTTCGCCGCGCCCGTACCATAGATGCCGGTGCCCGCGCCGGTGATCCGTACCCCGTCGACCAGATTGTTGCCCAGGACACGCACCGTATCCGCGCCACCGCCCTGGGTAGTGGTCAACGTCGGCGCGCCCGATCCCGCGAAGGGATTGGTCACAACGCCCTGTGCAATGTTGTAGAGGACGACATTGGCCGGCGCGCCGCCCGGCAGCGAGATCGTGTCGCCATTGAGGAAGCCGAGCAGCTGCTGGTTGGCGTCGAGGACGAGCGTACCGGTATAGCCCGGATTGTCGCCGTCGGTTACGCCGATCGCATCGATGACGTCGTTGCCGCCGTTCGGGTTGTTGAGCAGGATGATGACATCGCGGTTCGCGGTCACTGCGCCCTGCAGGCTGCCCGGGTTGTTGCGCGAGCCGTCGCCGGTGCCATTCTCCACAACCCAATAGACCGTAGCCGAGGTCGAGAGCGTGCTGGTGTCGCCCGTCAGGTTCACATCGGCGAAATTATAGGTGCCGATCGCCGCGTTCAGGCCGGTGATCGCGATAGGCACGCCGGTGCTGCTGAGGCTGATCGTCGAGCCCGCGCCGTTCGCGTCGGTGTTCGAGCCGTCGCCGAAGCGGAAGGTGCCGGTAATCGCAGCGTTGGTCAGGTTGACGCCGGTGCCGACGCCGGTGATCGCGCTGCTATCGGTGACGAGCAGGTTGCTGGCGAAGGTCGCGCCAGCCAGATCGATGCCGATCGATGCGGAGTCACCGGTGCCCGCGATGTCGAGCGTGGTGAAGCGGACATCGCCCAGGACATTGCGCGCGTCGAGGCCGGTGCCCGCGCCAAGGCCGGTGATGTCGACATTGGCGAACTCGATCGTGCCGCTGCTGCCCGCACCGAGCAGGATGCCGGTGCCTGTCGGGTTGGCGATCGTCGCGGTGTTCATGAAGATCACCTGACCGTCGATGTCGGTCAGTTCGATGCCCGTGGCACTGTTGGCGATCGTGCCGCCAAGCGTCGCGAACCCGCCCGTCAGGCCATTGATGCGCAGGCCCGCACCGGTCGCGCCGGTGATGTTGAAGTTGGCGAGAAGGACAATGCCGGCATTGCTGAGGATCTCGATGCCGTCGCCTGCGGTGCTGGTCGTGGTGACCGAGCCCAGGCTGATCTGCGCGGTGTTGCCGCTCACCGAGACGCCCGCGCCGGCAGTGGTGCCGCCGATGTTGATGCTCGAGAAGCCCAGATTGCCGGTGCCGTCGATATTGGCGAGCGCGACGCCCGAGCCATCCGAATTCTGCACGGTGACGGTGCCGAAGCTGAGGTTGCTGCCAAGCGTGGCGGTATCGATCGCCAGGGCGCGCGCATCGCCGGTCGCGGCAAGGTTCAGCCCCGAGCCCCCCAGCGTCAGCGATCCGCCGCCGACACCGGACAGGTTGAGCACCGCCGCGCCCGTCGTGGAGGTCGAGGAAAGCGTCAGGTTGCTCAGCGTTGCCGAGGCGGCAACACCGCCCGAAAGCAGGCTGATCGCACCGCCGTTGCCTGAAATGATCGAGTTGGTGATCGAGACGTTCGATGCGCCGATACCCGACACGCCGATGCCCATGCCGCCAATGCGCAGGCCATCGAGCGCCGAGCCGCTGGACAGCGTGACCGTCGCGCCCGCGCCGGTATTGGTGAGCAGCGCTGCGCCCGAGCCCAGATAGGGATTGGTGACGATGCCCGGCGTGATGCCGTAGAGGAACAGGTTCGCCGGCGTGCCGCCGCCCACCGCCTGGGTATCGCCGTTGAGGAAGCCGACCAGGTGCTGGTTGGCGCCGAGCGTCAGCGTGCCGAGGCCGGCGACGTCGAGCACGTCCTGCCCGCCCGTCGGGTTGTTGAGCAGCACGATATAGTTCGCGCCCGAAGCCGCGGCCGCCGCCAGGCTGCCCGGATCGGTCTTGGTGCCCGCGCCGGTGCGGCCCTGCTCGACGAAGAAGACGGTGACCGGGTTGATCGCCAGGCTGGTGATGTCGCCGACCAGATTGACGTCGGAGAAATTGTAGCTGCCGACGGTCTGGTTGAGGCCGCCGATCGCGATCGGCGTGATCGCGTTGATCGTCGAGGCAGCGCCATCCGCGTCGGTGTTGGAGCCGTCGCCATAGCGGAAGCTGCCGGTGATCGCGGCATTGGTGAGGTCCACGCCGGTGCCGACGCCGGTGATCGTGCTGCTGTTGGTAACGGTGAAGCTGCCGGCGAAGGTCGCGCCGGTCAGGTCGATGCCGCGCGTGCCGGTGGTGGACGCACCGGTGATGTCGAGCGTGGCGAAGGTTACGGTGCCGCCGCTGCTGCGCGCGTCGACGCCGGTCTGGTTCGCGCCCAGCCCGGTGATGTCGGTGTCGCCGAAGCTGATCGTGCCGGTGCTGCCCGCACCCAGCTCGACGCCCGTGCTGTTCGCGATGGTGGTGGCGCCGAAGTTCAGCGTGCCACCCACCCCGTTGACCAGGATGCCGACGCCGGTGCTGTTCGCGATGCTCGTCGCGCCGACCGTCAGACTGCCCGAGAGGTTGGAGACTTCGAAGCCGTCAGCGGCGCCGGTGATCGACGCGCTGGCAATATTGACGTTGCCGGTGGTGTTCGAGACACGGATGCCCGAACCACCGGCGTTGTTGGACGCCACCGCGCCGATCGAGACATTGCCGCTGTTGCCGGTGACGCGCACGCCATCGGAGCCGGTGTTAGACACCGAGACCGCACCGAGCGTGACGTTGCCGGTGTTGCCCGACACGACGACGCCGATGCCGGCGGTGTTCGTCGCGGTCACCGCGCCGATGTTCACCGTCGCCGCGTTGTTCGCGACACCAAGGCCGACACCCGCGGTGGCGCCGCTCACGGCAACGTTGCCGATGCTCAGCGTGCTGCCAGCCACCTGCGTGACCTGCACTGCAGCGAGACCGCCGGCCGCCCCGGTGCTCACCGAGCCGACGCTGAGCGTGCCGACCGTCACGTCATTGGCGACGAGACCCTGCGCCGAGCCCGTGCCGGCGATGTTGATGCCGGTACCCGACACGTTGAGCGTCCCCGCCCCCGCGCCGCTCAGGTTCAGCACCGTGCCGCCGCTTGCCGACAGGTTGAGGTTGGTGAGCGTGGCCGAGGCGGCGGTACCGCCGTCGATCAGGCTGATCGCGCCGCCATTGCCCGAAACGGTCGAATTGCGGATGATGACATTGGAAACGCCCGAACCGACGATGCCCACGCCGAGCCCGTCATTATGGATGATCACGCCGTCGACACGGCTGTCATTCGCCAGGTTGAGCGTCGAAGTGCCGGTGGTGCTGGTCAGGATCGCCGCGCCCGAGCCGGCATAGGTGTTCGCGATGCCCGTCGGCCCGAGGTTCGAGACGATCAGGTTCGCCGGCACGGTGGCGCCGGTCACCGCGAAGAAATCGGTATTGAGGAAGCTGACCAGCGACTGGCCAGCCGTCAGGTTCAGCGCGCCACCGACCAGGACCGAGGTGTCGATGACGTCCTGCCCGCCATTCGGGTTGTTGAGCAGCACGATATACTGCGCGCCCGAAGCCGCGGCGCCGGCAATGCTGCCCGGATCGTTCGCCGTGCCCGCGCCGGTCGCGCCGGCGAGGACGTAATAGGCGGTGAAGCTGCCGCCGGTGATGTTGTTGGTGTTGCCGTCGAGCTGGACGTCGGCGAAATCATAGATGCCGTGCGTCGCGTTCATGCCCGCGACGACGATCACGGTGTTGGCGGTGATCCGGCTTTCCAGGCCATCGGCGGCATTGGCGTCGCCGAAGCGGAAGCTGCCGGTGATGTTCGCGTTGGTCAGGTTCACGCCGATATCGACGCCCTGGATCACGCTCGGATTGGTGATGGTTACCGCGCCGGCATTGGTCGCGCCGGTCAGGTCGATGCCGGTCGAGCCGGCGGCACCGGTTCCCGTGATGTCGAGCGTGCCGAAAGTGACGTTGCCCTGCGTGCCGGTCAGGTTCAGACCGGTGGCGGCGCCGAGGCCGGTGATGTCGACATCGCCGAAGGTCACCCCGCCCGGCACGCTGCCGATCACGATGCCAGTGCCCGTCGGATTGGCGATGGCGAGCAGGCCCGAGAAGGTCGTGCTGCCGGCCAGGTTGTTCAGCGAAAGCGCGGGCGAAGCCGAACCGGTGATGGTGGTCGCGCCGGTGAAGGTCACGCTGGAGCCGGCGAGCGAGCCGTTGATCGTGATCGGTCCGGCGCCGCTGATCGCGCCGGTGAAGCGGATCGCGCCGCCGACGTTGAACAGCGAGACGAGCGGGCCTGCGCCCGCATCGGTGATGGCCGCGCCGAAGTTGAGCCCGATCGTGCCGCCGCTGCCGGCCACGCCGGACTGACCGACCTGCACCGAGGCGCCGCCGCTGTTGGTGATCGTGCCGCCGCCGATCGTCACCAGGCCGGTCGAGCCGCCGGTGATGTAGAGGCCCTGCTGGCCGCTGTTGGTGATGGTCAGCGTGCCGATGGTCAGCGCGTTGCCGCCGGTGCCCGAGCCCTGGACGTTGCTCAGGATGATGCCCGCGCCCGCCGCGCCGATCGAGCGCACGGACGAGAAGGTCAGGTCGATGAACAGCGGGTCGAGGTTGAGTGCGGTGCCGGCCGTGGTGTCGACCGTGCCCGCGGCGTTGGTCAGCGTGAAGGTGCCGGACTTGGTGTTGGCAACCGTCAGGCCGGTCCCGCCATTGTTGGCGATGTTGAGGCTGGTGAAGCTGAGCGCGCCGTCGACTTCGGTCAGCGTGACGCCGGCGCCGCCGACGCGCGCGGTGGTGGTGCCCACCTGCATGGCACCGGCATTGACTGCCTGGACGCCCGCCGCGGTGCTGGAATCGAACGTGACATAGCGCGCCGCGAAGCCGCCGGTCTCGCCATTGCCGCCGGCGATGTTGATGCCGGAGAGCCCGGCCACCGTGACGGTGCCCGCCCCCGAGCCGTCGATGTCGAGCACCGTGCCGCCGGTCGCGGACAGGGTCAGGCTCGACAGGGTGGTCGTCAGGTTGCCGCCGGCATCGTTGATGTCGATCGCGCCCGCGCCGCCGCCGATGGTCGAGTTGCGCAGGGTGACGTTGCTGCCGCCGTTGACGACCACGCCCGCCCCGGCCCCGCCACGGATGGTGATGCCGTCGATCACCACCGCGCCGGTGGTGTTGTTGAGAGTGAGGCCGGCCGCGCCGGTGTTCTCGATGGTCACGCGCTCGAGCGCGAAGCCGCCGACTCCGTTCGCGAGAATGCCCGAGCCGCTGCCGCGGACGGTGACGTCGCGCACCACCGAGCCCTGGCCGAGCGTCACCGCCGCGCCGCCGGCGTTGCTGCCGACGATCACGCCGTTGGTGCCGCCGAAGTTGAAGGCGCTGACCGAGCCGTCCGAATGGCGCACGCTGACGCTGCTGGCGCCGCCCACGAGATACTGGTTGGTCGCGAGCGTGACGCCGGTGCTGGCGATGTTGCCGGCATTGCCGAGTGCGACGACGATGCCGTTCGCGCCCGCCCGCGTTACCGCGTCGCTCAGCGTGGTGGTGGCGGCGCTGGTACCCGCTGCACCGGCCGTGCCCGAGCCGCTGGTGAAATAGACGCCGCCGAACGCCACGCCGGTGCGCGCATCGACTGCGAAGTTGGTGCTGGTGAGATCGGTGTAGCGCGTACCCGACGGCGTCACATAGTCGCGACGCAGCCGCTCGCCCATCTGGCGATCGAGGCCGCTGTTGCCAGCGCTGCGGTCACGCGAACCGCGCCCGAGCGGAATCGACAGCCGCACGGTGCCGCGCGCCTGGGTGCCCCAGCGATTGTCGTTCTGCAGCTCGGCGCCCAGCGAGAAGCGGCCTCCGGTTCCCAGCGGATCCTCGATGCCGAGCTCGAGCCCGCCGCGGATGCCACGATAGGCCTTGCTCGCCGCGTCGGCGCGATAGTCGAAGCCGGCGCCGGAAGCGCGCACGCTGAGCTGCTTGCCGAGCGGCAGCGTCGCGCCGATCTCGGCATTGGCGCCGGCAAGCGGCACTTCCTCGAGCCGCCAGCCGCTCTTGCGCTCGATCAGACGATTGTTCTCGATCGAGAGCACACCTGCCGGGCTGGCATTGGGATCGACATAGCCGATCGTCCGCCGACGATTGACCGGCAGGCGATAATTGACGTGCAGGTCGAACACCGAGGTGAAGCCCTCGAGCCCGAACGACACCGCGGTCTGGTCACGCGAAGTGATGTCGGTCTTGTAGAAGTCGACGCCGGCATTGACGCCGATCGCCACATCCTCGCCGATCTTGCCGCGCCCGCCGATCGTGACCGATCCGTTGCGGTCATAGCGCTCGTCGGTGCCGATCCGGCCGGCGACGAACAGCAGGTTCGAGTCGTTCTGCGCAACCGGCGTGAAGAGCTCGAACGAGACCTGGCTGCTGCCATCAGCGGCACGGGCATCGACTTCCGCCCGCGGCTGCCAATTGGGGGTCTTGTCCTGCGCCTGCGCTTGCGCGCCAGGTGCCCAGGCCAGCGCTACACCACTAAGGCAAGTGGACAGCAGCAGGCGGCCACGGTTCAGCTTCTGCACGGACAATCTCCCCCGATCGGCGTGCAAACCCTGACATCGGCGTTCGTGCCAATGACTCGACGGATGGATTGTGACGCCTGGTTAACGGCTACCACCCCAGGCTTCAGGTCTCAAGCTATCTAATACGTAGTGTTCCGGAAGACATCGCGTCATTGCGGGGCAGTGCCGCACCAAGCCCTATGGTCAGGCTCTTTCGTTTCGGTTAGGTCTTGATCCGGGATGTTCGGGGGAGACTAGCGTTGGCAGAACCATTTTTGTCGGAAATCCGGCTGATGTCATTTGTCTTCGCGCCCAAGAACTGGGCGCTGTGCAATGGCCAGTTCCTGCCGATCAACCAGAACCAGGCGCTGTTCTCGCTGCTGGGCACCACCTATGGCGGCAACGGCCAGACCACCTTCGCCCTGCCCGACCTGCGCGGGCGCGTGCCGATCCATGTCGGCAACGGCCACTTCCTGGGCGATCGCGCCGGTGAGGAGGCGCACACGCTGAGCATCAGCGAGATACCCACCCACGTGCACTTTCTCCAGGCGTCGAACGCCAACGGCAATGCGGTGAACCCCAATTTCGGCGGCACCGGCTATGTACTCTCGGCCGAGCCGGGCAACGCCTATTCGACGGGCTTCACGCCGAGTGCGGTCGCGCTGAACGCCGCCACAGTCGCCAATAACGGCGGCAGCCAAGCGCACCTGAACATGCAGCCGTTCCTGACGCTGAGCTACTGCATCGCCCTTGCGGGCATCTTCCCGTCCCCGAACTGAGGAAAGCTCCATGGCACAGCCTTATGTCGGCGAGCTTCGCATCTTCGCCGGAAACTTCGCCCCCGCGGGATGGATGTTCTGCGAAGGACAGCTCATCCCGATCTCCGAGAACGAGACGCTGTTCAACCTTATCGGCACCACCTATGGCGGCGATGGCCAGAGCACCTTCGCCCTGCCCGACCTGCGCGGACGCCTGGCGATCCACCAGGGCACCGGCAGCAGCGGCACGAATTACACGCTGGCCGAGACCGGCGGCGCCGAGGAAGTGACGCTATCGATCAACCAGATTCCCGCGCACAGCCATCCTTTGCTGGGTGCATCCGGCAACGGCACGCAGGCCAATCCGAAGAATAACGTCCTCGCCAGCTCGACGCTGGTGAAGCTTTATTCGGGTGAGGCTGCGGACACGGCGATGTCCGCCACTTCGATCACCTCGATCGGCGGCAGCCAGCCGCACACCAATTTCCAGCCGTATCTCTGCCTGAACTACATCATCTCGCTGTTCGGCATCTTCCCGAGCCAGAACTGAGAGGAACGCACCATGGCCGATCCCTTTGTCGCCGAGATCCGTATCTTCCCGTTCAACTTCGCGCCCAGGGGTTGGGCGTGGTGCGACGGGCAGTTGCTGCCGCTCTCACAGAACACCGCACTTTTCTCGCTGCTGGGCACCACCTATGGCGGCAACGGCAAGAGCACTTTCGCGCTCCCGGACATGCAGGGCCGCGCGCCGATGCATCCGGGACAAGGCCCCGGCCTGTCCTTGCACGATCTGGGCGAGATCAGCGGCACCGAAACGGTGACCCTGCTCGAGTCGGAAATCCCGAACCATACGCATACGCTGCGCGCTTCGGTTGAGGATGCCACCCAGGGGACGCTTGCGAACGGCGTTTCGCTTTCCACCAGCACCGGCGGTTCGCTCTACCAGACCACGACCAACACCAACCTGGTCACCATGTCGCCGCAGGCGCTCTCGTCGGCCGGTGGCAGCGCTCCGCACAACAATATGCAGCCCTATCTGACCTTCTATTTCTGCATTGCGATGCAGGGCGTGTTCCCGCCCCGCTCCTGACCGTATACGCGCGATCATGCCCCCGCCCCTCCACGCCGCCGCGCGCTTCGACCTGTCGTATCGGCCGTTCGTGGAGGGCGATTTCGGCTTTGTCGAAGCACTCTACTTCTCCACGCGGGAAGAAGAGCTGGCGCTGAGCGACTGGCCGGCGGAACAGAAGCGCGCGTTCCTGACCCAGCAGCACAGCGCCCAGCACCATCATTACGTTACCTATTATCCCAACGCCGAGCGGCTGATCCTCGAGCGGAATGGTGCGGCGATCGGCAGGCTCTATGTCGATGCGTGGACACACGAACTGCGCATCGTCGACATTTCGCTGATGCCCGCGGCGCGCGGTCAGGGCCTGGGCGAGGCGATATTGCGCGACCTGATCGAATGGGCCGCCGGCCAGGGCAAGGGCGTCTCGATCCATGTCGAGAAATTCAATCCCGCGCGGCGCCTCTATCAGCGTCTCGGCTTCGTCGTCACCGAGGACAAGGGCATTTACGAGCTGATGGAGCTCGGCACGCCGCGTGCCTCCGAACCGGCTTAGAAGAAGACTGCCTCGTACCGGATGCCGCCCGCCGGATCGAACCCGATCGGCACGATGAAGATGTCGTGCATCGCATCCCCGACCGGGAAGGCGTAGATCGCCTGGGGGAGTCGCGGTTCGGACGGTCCGAGGAACTCCAGACGGAAACCGCCCTCTTCGCGCGCCGCCTGGGGCAGTTCCTGCACCTTTGCGAGTGCGAGCCGCTGCGCACCGACTTCGGTTTCGATGACGAAAGCCTCGCCGACCCGGTCCGCGAAATCAGCCAGCGTGAGCGGCGCGGAGGTCCCCGGCGAAGCGGCATCGAACGTCATGTCGTCAATCCTCCCAGGCCGCATGCGCGCGACATTCCCGCTATAGGCAGGCCATGCCGGTCTGGCCAATCCCGCGTTGGGCCGGTGCCCCATAATTCACGAGTGCAGTATCCGCACCGAAATGGTAGGAAGGCCGCTCGGGGGAAAGGTCCGTGCAAAGCGTCGCACTCGGGCCTGGCCGCAAGAAAAGCGGAAACAATGACTTACAGCTCGCGTCGAAGCTTCGTGGTTGGGGGTGTGATTGCAGCCGGGGCCGGAGTCGCCGGATGCAGCGGTGGCGGTGGCAGTTCCAGCACTGGCAGCGTCGTCACGCCTGTCGCGGAGGCAACGCCGAGCGGGCCGGTGCTGACCGCATCCGAGATGAGCGACTGGCAGAAACTGCTCGGCTCCTCCTTCGTGATCACCACGCCCAGCGGCAAGGTTACCGCCACGCTCGCCAGCCTGGAGCAGATCGTGGATGCCTCGCGTCCCACCAATCTGGCACGGCACTTGGGCTTCTTCGCGACCTTCCAGATGGCGCTTGGCCAGATACCCGCCGGCCAGAAGACCTACCAGCTGTCGCACGCGACCAAGGGCAGTTTCGATCTGTTCCTCGGCATGCCCGGACAGAGCAATGGCCAGGGCGTCATCACCGCCCTGCTCAACTAGCCAAGAGAAACTATCGGCTTCGCCCGCATGGGCGATCGCCGGCCAGCGAAAAGATGGGCGCGACCGGTTGCGGACGCGCCCTTTTTCTTTCCTCGATACCGGCGGGTCAGAAACGGAACCCGACGCCACCCAGGACCTGATTGCGCGAGAAGCCGCCGGAATAGTTTGAGTAGCGATACTCGCTGGTCAGGAAGAATTGCCGGGTAACATCATATTCGACACCGGCGCCGAGGCGGAAGCCCGAGCGATCGTCATGGCTTTCGATCGTAGTGACGGCACCCGCGTTGGTGCTGGTGAGACGATCGCCGAAACGGGCATTGGTGTAGCCCGCCTTGCCATAGACCAGCACCCGCGGCGCCGCGACATAGCCGATGCGGCCGCCTACATAGAAATCGCGGTCGCCACGCTCGCACAGCCGGCCATTGGCCTGGGTGAAGCACGACTTCTGGGTGGTGCCGGTCACTTCGGCTTCGGGCGCCAGGCGCAGATCACCCACCGCCACGTCGTAGCCGGCAGTGCCGCCATAGACAAAACCCGAACCATCCTCGCCGCGGTGATCGACGCGGTCCAGCCACCGGTGACGGCAACGCGGGCGCCGGTGAACGGAGCGCTTTCCTGCGCCATTGCGGGCGCCGCGACTGCGACGGATGCCAGCACAATGGCGGGAGCGATGAACTTCTTGAACATATGAGCCTCCTTTTCAATCCGATCAGCCAGTGATCGATGGAGGCGAGCTAGGGACGAAATCCCGGGAGCATCAGGCTACAAAAGTATTAGACACCCTGAGTAACACTCAGATTATCCCAAGGTATTATCCAGATGGTCAACCAAGTTACACAGCGCGGCGAGCCTGACATGGGCAGATGCATATCATCGTATAATGGCGGGAGCACATGATTCCGGGCGAAGCTCTCCCTTGCCCTCCCCCGGGCATCCTCTCCTGAACTTGCGGGCGGCTCCATTGGGGCCGCCCTTCTTTTGCGCGGGTCATTCAGTGAAGTCGAACGACCCTCGACCGACGGCAATCAGCGCCTCCATGTCCGCCATATGGGCAATGGCGGGCGCGGCCTCGGGCAGCGCCTCGGCAGTACGCACCCGCACGCCTTCGGTGAGCGTACGGTGCACGGGACAGCGATCGGCGATCTCCAGCAGCCGGCTACGCTGCTCAGGCGTGATCTCGCCTTCGAACTTGATCCGGCGAGAGAACACGTCCGGCGGGTTCTGCCCCTCCTCGCGCCGATGCCCGACCGCAGTGCAATGCACGCGCACCGGCCAGCCCTTGCGATCGGCGTAGAGCTGGAGCGTCATTGTCGTGCAGGCAGCAAGCGCGGCGGCGAGCAGTTGGTAGGGGGTGGGACCGGCGCCGAGGCCGCCAACCTCGACTGGTTCGTCCGCCATGAAATGCGCACCACCGGCCGATATTTCCAGCTGGAACCGCCCCGTCCCGCTCTTGGTGGCGACAGCTTCATCGAGCGTATCGTTCGTCTGCATCCACTTCACCTCGTTGTTGCGGCCCGGCAGCGGGCATTCCTTCCGACAGGCGCGGCTAATCCCGGCGCCAGGTAACCACCAGCACATCCCGGCAAGCGGAAAGGGCCGGGTCCAGCGCGTGGATCGCGGTAACGCCGTGCCGGATCCGGCGATCATCAAGCAATACTGCCTCGCCCGGGGTAACCAGCGTAAAGCTGTCGCGACGGCCTGCCTCGTCGATGATGTGCGTGGTGCCGGCTTCGACGTTGCGCCGGTCGACCAGCATGACGAGCACCCAGTCCACCCCGTCGCGGTGCATGCCCTCGGGCGTGGGCTGGCCCGCCTCTCCGCCCAGCGCTTCGATCCGGAACTGATGGAATTCACCGTCCCAGCGCTGTTCGGGATCGCCATCGAGCGCCGAGAATAGCGGCGTGCACAGCGCAAACAGGTTGCGCGTGATCGGAAGGTCAACCAGCGCATCGGTAGCCGGCGCGAACCAGCGCTGGGTGTCGCCGTTCAGCGGGTTATAGTCGATGCTCTGGAAATGCGGCTGGTGCGCCTTGCGCAGCGCCTGTGCGCCCTGGAAGGTGAACGCGGCATAGCGCCGGCGGCGATAGCGGCCGCCATCCGCCATGTACTCGTCCTGGGCGAGATCATCCCAGCTCGCCGCGAAGCGCGCGAATTCCCCCGGGTCGGCGGCATGCGCCATCGCGCGGAAATCCGCGGCATCGACATGCACATAGCCCTTGTCGGCAAGCTGCTGCGCCAGCCCGGCGCCCGGTCCCGCAATTGCGCTGAAATCCATGCCTCGTCCCGTTCGTGCGGCTTCCATGCGCCGATGCCCGGCGCACGGCAAGCCAGACTTCGGTCACAAAAATCGCTCCTGCCGGGCCAGCGCCGAGAAAATGCCGCCCGGGCCGCATCCCGGCAGCACATTCGCTGGTCATCGCAAGGCGCGGACCTCGTCGTCCTTGCCCGTCATTTCCCAGCGGATCAGCGAGATCGGGATCGAACCGGCAGCACGGAAGCGATCATGGAACGACTTGATGTCGAACTTGTCACCTTCCTGCATCGCGACATCGGCGAGCAGCTTCTCCAGCTCGACCTTGCCCATGTAATAGCCGATGCCATAGCCGGGCTGGCGCAGGTAGAGTTCGATATCGAACTGGGCGACCGCATCCCCAGGAGCCATCCATTTGGGCGTGCGAGAGACCAGCGAGGCATTGGCTTGCCGCCAGGTCCATTCGTTCGCCTGCATCTTCAGCTCGGGCAGGATGCGCGCGGCGCGCTTCGCGCCGAGGATATAGTCGATCTCGCGCGCCTTGGGGCGGCCCTCGAGCATGCCCGACTGGATCAGGAACTCCTCGAGATAGAAGGCCCAGCCCTCGTTGCGCAGGCCGTTGACGAAGAACAGCCGCGGCTGGCCGCGCACCGGTCGCGTGTCGCGCGCCGCCTGCAGTGCATCAAAGGCATGGCCGGGCAGGTTGTGCGCGCGCAGCGGGCGGCCATCGCGGAACTCTGCCTGAAAGAAGAAGTGGAGGTGCTGGGGCGGATCGAACAGGCCCGGCTTTGACGGATCCTTCTCGAAGGGGAACTGGTACGGCCCCTCCTCCGGGTCATGCTTCACATAGTCCGGGATGGTCACCCAATCGCCGTCGCGGAGGAACCGGAGCAGGTCCTCGTCCTCTACCTTGCGCTTGGCATCGAACTCGGCGCGGGTCTTGACCGGCTCGGGCATCGGGATGGCGCGGTTGCGATGCTCCTCGATCTTCAGGAAGGCGAGCTGGCGTTGATATTCGCGCTCGCCGATCACCCGGACCTCTTCAGGCGTATAGGGCAGCAGGAGGACGTGCTTGAGATACCAGGCATAGTTCTCGGCCCCCACACCGCCATATGCAGGCAAGGTGGCCTCGATGCTTTCGAGCCAGGCCTTGAACTCGGCCGCCGCGGCCTGGGCGCGCTTCGCCGGCGCGACGAGCGAAGGCTGAAGCTTCGCCGCCTGGGCGGCCAGCTCGCCATAGACGTTCACCTCGACCTGCTTCTGCACGATCGCCAACCTTGCGAGATCGCCCCGCGCATCGGTGAGGTTCGCCCGCGCCTGGCGCAGGGCTTCCGGCACCGCGTTGAGCTTCGCCGCCAGCACCTCGGCCTTGTCCCTGGCGATCGGCAGCTTCGGGATGGCTATGGCGCCGTGCATCTTCGGCCCGAAGCCGAGATTGGTGGTGCTGTAGAAGGCCGGATCACGCTTCCATGGCTGCATCACCCGGTGCTGGAACTCGAGCCCGCGCATCTCGGCGAGGACGACCATGTAATCGACGCGCTGCGGGACCGGCCATTTGCTGTCGTCGATCGCCGCCAGCCGCGCCTCGAAGCGCTGGAGCTCGGCATAGTGGCGCGCCATCGTCGCTGGCGAATAGTCGGGCACGCCCTTGACCATCGGCGGCGGCACGAAGGCGCGGAATTCCTTGTAGAGCGCGAGCAGGGCGTCATAGCCCTGTGCCGCTGGAGCTTCCGCCTGAGCAGAAGCGGGCGGTGCAAGGGGGATCGGAAGCGCCGGCAAGGCCAGCAAGGCGGCGGCAAGACCCAGACGCTTCTTCATCCCCATTTCTCCTCGAATTGAAACCTGTCGTCACCCCGGCCTTGAGCCGGGATCCCGCTCCCTCTGGCTGCGGAAACAAGCGGGATCCCGGCTCAAGGCCGGGATGACGAGAGTGCCATCACAACGTGTTGAAGAACCGCGCCAGCCGCTCCATCGCTTCGGTCACCCGCGCCTCGGACTCCGATCCGAAGCAGACGCGCAGATGCCCTTCCCCGCCCGGCCCGTAGAAGCTGCCGGATTCGACCACGACATGCGCTTCCTTGAGGATCGCCATGGCGAGATCCTGCGAGGAACGGCCGGTGCCGCTGATGTCCGGAAAGGCATAGATCGTACCTTCGGGCTCAGCGCAGGTGACCCCGGGCATCTGGTTCAGCGCCTGGACGACGATGTCGCGCTTGCGGCGATCGGCCTCGACCATCGCCAGCATCGCATCCTGCGGTCCCTCGACCGCCGCACGCGCGCCCTCCTGGATGAAGACGTTGACGTGGGTCACGTCGGTCATGGTGATGCGCATGATCGCGGGCATCAGCTTCGCATCCGCGGTCAGGTAACCGATCCGCCAGCCGTCCATCGAATAGGCCTTGGTGAAGGCGAAGCAGGTGATCGTCCGCTCCCGCATGCCCGGCAGGCTGGCGATGCTGACATGCTCCGCCTTGCCATAGGTGATGTACTCATAGACTTCGTCCGACAGCACCAGCAGGTCATGCGCGATCGCCAGGTCGGCGACCTGCTGCAGCTCCTCGCGACTATAGACGCGGCCGGTCGGATTGGCCGGGTTGACCAGCACGATCATCCGGGTGCGATCGGTGATCTTCGCTTCGATCTTTTCCTTCGAGATCGCGAAATTGTCGGCCTTGTCGAGCCCGGCGATCACCACCTTGCCGCCCGCCAGCTCGGTCTTGCCGATATGCTGGGGGTAATAGGGATCAAGCAGGATCACTTCGTCGCCCGGATCGATCGCGGCCATGAAGGCGGCGAACGAGGCATGGGTAAGCCCGTTGCACACCAGCACCTCGTCGACGCCGTAGTCGAGCCTGTTGAACTCGGTAAGCTTCTTCACCAGCGACTGGCGGAAGGAGAGCGTGCCGCGGAAATCGCCGTAATGGACGATACCAGCATCAAGCGCAGCCTTGGCGGCCTCCTTGATGTGGAGCGGCGTATCCGCATGCGGCCGGCCGAACTCGAGATGGATCAGGTCCACCCCCGCCGCATCCAGCTTGGACGCTTCGTCATACATGCCGAAGCTCTTCTTCGATCCGCCCGTGAGGCGCTGTGCCGGCCACTTCATTCTCGACCCCTTTTCGACTCCATTACCCGTGAATAATTGCGTGATATATGATATTTCAAGCTTGAAATTTCAGGCTTGAAATATCTACGCTGCGAGCGTTAGGTGACACGGACAGAGTCGCCGCGAGGGAGTACTGCTCGATGAAGATCGCATGCGTGGGCGGCGGGCCGGCGGGGCTCTATTTTGCCATCTCGATGAAGGTGCGCGACAGCAGCCACGACATCCACGTCTTCGAGCGCAACCGCGCCGACGACACGTTCGGCTGGGGCGTGGTCTTCTCCGACCAGACGGTCGAGAACCTGATGGCCAACGATCCCGTCAGCGGCGAGACGATCCGCGGCGAGTTCGCGCATTGGGACGATATCGACGTCCATATCCATGGCGAGTGCATCCGCTCCTCCGGCCATGGCTTCATCGGCATCGGGCGCAAGCGGCTGCTGGCGATCCTGCAGCAGCGCGCCCGCGACCTTGGGGTGCAGCTCCATTTCGAGCATGAGGCAAGCGACGACCTGGCCGACTGGGCGGATTATGACCTGGTCATCGTCGCCGACGGCGCCAACAGCCGCATCCGCGACCGCTATGCCGAGCATTTCGACATCGACATCCAGCCGCGCCGCAACAAATATATCTGGCTCGGCACGCACAAGGTGTTCGACGCCTTCACCTTCGCCTTCGAACAGCTCCCGGAAGGATGGGTCTGGGCGCACGCCTATCGCTTCGACGACAGCCTATCGACCTTCATCGTCGAGATGGCGCCGGAGACCTGGCACGCGCTCGGCCTCGACCAGGCGGGCCAGGACGATGCAATCGCCTTCAGCGAGCGGGTGTTCGGCAAGTATCTCGACGGCAACGCGCTGATGTCGAACGCCGGGCATCTGCGCGGCTCGGCGGCCTGGCTCAACTTCCGCCGGATCGTCACCGGGCGCTGGTCGTACGACAAGCTGATCCTGCTCGGCGACGCGGCGCACACCGCGCATTTCTCGATCGGATCGGGCACCAAGCTGGCGCTAGAGGACGCGATCAAGCTCGCCGAAGTGCTCAACCGCCCCGGGCTCGGCCGCGAACAGGCGCTGGCCGAATACCAGGCCGAGCGCAGCGTCGAAGTGCTCAAGCTGCAGAACAGCGCGCGCAACTCGACCGAATGGTTCGAGACGCTCGACCGCTATCTGCCCTTCGCGCCGATCCAGTTCGCCTATTCGCTGCTCACCCGATCGCAGCGCGTGAGCCATGAGAACCTCCGCCTGCGCGACCCGGAATGGCTGGAAGGCGTGGAGCGCTGGTTCCAGGCCCAGGCGCCGGGCGGCAAGGGCGACAAGCCGGTCCCGCCGATGTTCGCGCCCTACAGGCTGCGCGAGATGGCGCTGGACAACCGCGTCGTCGTCTCGCCCATGGCGATGTACTCGGCGGTGGACGGTACGCCGAACGACTTCCACCTCGTCCATTACGGCACCCGCGCCCAGGGCGGTGCCGGCCTCGTCTATACCGAGATGACCTGCGTCTCGCCCGAGGGGCGGATCACGCCGGGCTGCCCGGGCATGTACGCGCCCGAGCATGTCGCGGCGTGGCGGCGGGTCACCGATTTCGTCCATGCGAACAGCGGTGCGAAGATCTGCCTCCAGCTCGGCCATTCGGGTGCCAAGGGCTCGACGAAGATCGGCTGGGAAGGCATGGACCAGCCGCTCGACAGCGGAAACTGGCCGCTGATCGCCGCCTCGGACGTGCCGTGGAGCGCGGGCAACGCGACGCCCCGACCGATGACCCGCGCCGACATGGACGCGGTGCGCGACCAGTTCGTCGCGGCGGCGCGGATGGCAGTCGATGCCGGCTTCGACATGATCGAGCTGCACGCCGCCCACGGATACCTGCTCTCGAGCTTCATCACGCCGCTGCAGAACACCCGCACCGACGACTATGGCGGCAGCCTGGAGAACCGGCTGCGCTATCCACTCGAGGTGTTCGCGGCGATGCGCGCCGCCTGGCCCGCCGAACGGCCGATGTCGGTCCGCATCTCTGCAACCGACTGGATGGGCGACCAGGGCGTCACGCCCGAGGAGGCCGTGGAGATCGCCCGCGCCTTCAGCGAAGCCGGTGCCGATCTGATCGACGTCTCGGCCGGCCAGACCTGGGCCGAGTGCAAGCCGGTCTATGGCCGCATGTTCCAGACGCCCTTTGCCGACAAGATCCGCAACGAGGCGCGCGTCTCGACCATGGCGGTAGGCAATATCTTCGAGACCGACCACGCCAACTCGATCCTCGCCGCCGGCCGCGCCGACCTGGTGGCGATCGGGCGGCCGCATATGGTCGATCCGATGTGGACGCTGCGCGCCGCCGCCCAGCACGGCTATCGCGGGGTACGCGTGCCGCCCCAATATCTTGGCGGGATGAGCCAGCTCGCCCGCAACCTGCAACGTGCCGCCGAGACCGGCGCGGCACTCCGGAGCTGACGCCGATGCGCCTCAAGGACATTCATGCAGTCGTCACCGGCGGCGGATCGGGGATCGGCGCCGCGATTGCGCGCGCACTCGCCGAAGAGGGTGCCCGGCTGACGTTGCTGGGTCGCCGGCTCGACGCGCTCGAAGCCGTGGCCGCGACTATCCCCGGCGCGATCGCAGTCTCCGCCGACGTGACCGACCGCGCATCGATCGATGTCGCGTTCGAGGCCGCCCGGGCGGCGCATGGCCCGATCGGCATCCTGGTCAACAATGCCGGCATCGCGCCCAGCGCGCCCTTCGCCAAGGTCAGTGCCGAGGCGTGGCGCAAGACGATGGCGACCAATCTCGATGCGCTGTTCGATTGCTGCCAGGCGGCCCTGCCCGACCTGCTCGCGGCGCCTGCCGGGCGGATCGTCACCGTGGCCTCGACTGCGGGGCTCAAGGGCTATGGCTATACCGCGCCCTATGTCGCCTCGAAGCATGGCGCGATTGGGCTGATGCGCGCGCTCGCCGCCGAGTTCGCCGCGACCCCGCTCACCGCCAACGCGCTCTGCCCCGGCTTCACCGATACCGATATCGTGGCGAAGGCGGTCGCGACGATCACCAGCCGCACCGGCCGCAGCGAAGCCGAGGCGCTTGCCGAGCTCACCAGGCATAATCCGCAGAAGCGGCTGATAACGCCGGAGGAAGTCGCCGCGGCGGCGGTGTGGCTCTGCCTGCCGGCCAGCGGATCGGTGACTGGTCAGGCGATCCCGATCGCCGGCGGAGAAGTGATGTGACCCGCGCCACATCGCTCCGCGAGAAGCATGACGGCGCGCTCGACGATCGCGGCAGCGTGCGGCTGTGGCTGCGGCTGCTCACCTGCACCACGGTGATCGAAAAGCGCCTCAAGCGCCGCTTCGCCGACCAATATGGCGTCACCCTGCCCCGCTTCGACGTGATGGCCGCGCTCGACCGGCATCCGGAAGGGATGACGATGGGCCAGCTTTCCCAGGCGCTGCTCGTCTCGAACGGCAACGTCACCGGCGTCGTCCAGGTGCTGGTGCGCGATCGCTATGTGAGCCTGGCCCCCTCGCCCACCGACGGCCGCTCCTCGGTGGCGCGGCTGACCCAGCTCGGGCGCGAATGCTTCGCCGGGCTGGCCGAGGCGCATCACGAATGGATCGAAGCGATGCTGGCTGGACTGGGCCGCGAGGAACGCGGCCAGCTCCACCAGCTTCTGGGCGTGCTCAAGGACTCGCTCGCCGCCGAGGAAGGAGAGGAATGACCATGGATCCGACCAGCTTCGCACCGGAGCATTTCGGCTGGGCCTTTAGCGAGGGTGTGGCGACGGTCACGCTCAACCGGCCCGAACGGAAGAACCCGCTGACCTTCGAAAGCTATGCCGAGCTGCGCGATACCTTCCGCGACCTCGTCTACACGCCGCAGGTCAAGGCAGTGGTGGTCACCGGTGCCGGCGGCAATTTCTCCTCGGGTGGAGACGTCCATGAGATCATCGGACCGCTGACCGAAATGGCGATGCCCGAGCTGCTCGCCTTCACCCGGATGACCGGCGACCTGGTCAAGGCGATGCGTGCCTGCCCGCAGCCGATCGTCGCGGCGATCGACGGCATCTGCGTGGGGGCCGGGGCGATCATGGCGATGGCATCGGACCTGCGCCTCGCCACGCCGGCGGCGAAGACTGCCTTCTTGTTCACCCGCGTCGGCCTCGCAGGCTGCGACATGGGCGCCTGCGCGATCCTGCCGCGGATCATCGGCCAGGGCCGCGCCTCCGACCTGCTCTACACCGGCCGGATGATGTCCGCCGAGGAAGGCGAGCGCTGGGGCTTCCACAACCGGCTGGTACCGGCCGAGAGCCTGCTCGACGAAGCGCAGGCACTGGCGCGCGGCATCGCCGCCGGCCCGACCTTCGCGCACGGTATCACCAAGACCCAGCTCAACACCGAATGGGCCGTGAGCGTCGAAACAGCGATCGAAATGGAAGCGCAAGCCCAGGCAATCTGCATGGCAACAAAGGACTTCCGCCGCGCTTTCGAGGCTTTTGCCGAGAAGCGTACGCCCGTGTTCGAGGGCGACTGATGGCCGACCGCAGCTTCCTCGACTGGCCCTTCCTCGACGACGGGCACCGCCAGCTGGCCGATGCGCTGGAGACCTGGTGCATCGCCAACCTCTCCGATCATCACGGCGCGGAGGTGGACGCCGAATGCCGCCGGCTGGTCCGCGCGCTCGGCGACGGCGGCTGGCTGCGCTACTGCGTGCCGGCTGCCTGGGGCGGCGTGCACGACACGCTCGACATCCGCTCGCTGGCACTGATCCGCGAGACGCTGGCGCGGCATTCGGGGCTGGCCGACTTCGCCTTTGCGATGCAGGGGCTGGGATCGGGCACGATCTCGCTGTTCGGCACCGAGGCGCAGAAGGCCGCCTATCTCCCCGCCGTGGCGCGGGGCGAGAAGATCGCGGCCTTCGCGCTGACCGAGCCGGGCTCGGGCTCCGACGTCGCCTCGATGGAGACGCTGGCCGAGCGCCATGGCAACGGTTGGCGGGTCAACGGCGCAAAGACCTATATCTCGAATGGCGGCATCGCGGACTATTACGTCCTCTTCGCCCGCACCGGCGAGGCACCCGGCGCCAAGGGCATTTCCGCCTTTGTCGTCGATGCGGATACGGCCGGCCTGCGCGTCACCGAGCGGATCGAAGTGATCGCGCCGCACCCGCTCGCCACGCTGGAGTTCACCGACATGGCGCTCCCCGCCGACGCGCTGCTCGGCGAGGCCGGGTGGGGTTTCGCGGCGGCGATGGCGACGCTCGACATCTTCCGCACCACCGTGGGCGCGGCGGCGCTGGGCTTTGCCCGCCGCGCGCTCGACGAAGCGACAGCGCGGGCCCGCACCCGCAAGCTGGGCGATGGCACGCTGGCCGACAATCCGGTGACCCAGTCGAAGCTCGCCGAGATGGTGCTCGACATCGATACCGCCGCACTGCTGATCTACCGCGCCGGCTGGCTGCGCGACGTGCGGGGCCAGCGCAACACCCGCGAGGCGGCGCTGGCCAAGCTCCACGCTACCGACAGCGCACAGCAGGTGATCGACAAGGCCGTGCAGATCTTCGGCGGCCTGGGCGTCACCGTCGGCGCGCCCGTCGAGGCGCTGTACCGGGAGGTACGGGCGCTGCGCATCTATGAGGGCGCCTCCGAGGTGCAGAAGATCGTCATCGCCCGCCAGCATCTCGCCCAGAGCGCGGGCTGATGTTCCGCGTCTCCTACCCCCTGCGCTTCGCGCACTGCGACCCGGCGGGCATCGCCTTCTACCCACGCTGCCTCGAGCTGTGTGACGCCGCGGTGGAAGACTGGACCCCCGCGGTGCTCGGCGACAACCGGCGTGCGATGCACATGGGCCGCGGGCTTGGCCTGCCTACCGTCAGCCTCGCCTCCACCTTCACCGCGCCAAGCAGACTGGGCGACCGGCTCGACTTCACCGTGCAGCTCACCCGGGTCGGGCGTAGCTCGATCGATCTCGAAGTCGAGGTGACCTGCGAAGGTGCGCCGCGCTTCAGCGTCCGCCTTACCCAGGTGCTGATCGCGCTCGCCGGCGGCACCTCGCAGCCCTGGCCGCCCGAATATCGCCAACGCCTTGAAACGGAATGCCAATGACCGCCCATCAGAGCCTGCTCCCTCCCGGCTGGAAACGCCCGCGCGGCTATGCCAACGGCATCGCGGCCAGTGGCCGGATGGTGTTCACCGCCGGCGTGGTCGGCTGGGACGAAGAAGAGCGCTTCGTCTCGGCGGATCTCGCCGGGCAGTTCCGCCAGGTGCTGATCAACACGCTGGCGATCCTTGCCGAGGGTGGAGCTGGCCCCGAGCATATCGTCCGGATGACCTGGTACGTCACCAGCCGCGACGAATATCTCGCGCAGATCGCCGAGATCGGCGCCGCCTATCGCGAACTGATCGGCCGCAACTATCCGGCGATGGCCGTGGTTCAGGTCGCCGCACTGGTCGAGGCCCAAGCCAAGGTCGAGATCGAGACGATCGCGGTCGTCCCCACCGCCTGAGGAAAGCCTGACATGCAGAAATTCGACTGGGCCGATCCCCTGCTGCTCGACGCGCAGCTGGAGGACGAGGAGCGGATGATCCGCGACACCGCGCGCGACTATGCGCAGGCGCAGCTCGCGCCGC
Source organism: Sphingomonas sp. OTU376 (assembly GCF_038440415.1). Lineage (NCBI taxonomy): Bacteria > Pseudomonadati > Pseudomonadota > Alphaproteobacteria > Sphingomonadales > Sphingomonadaceae > Sphingomonas > Sphingomonas sp. OTU376. The sequence continues at coordinate 89,461 of NZ_JASATQ010000013.1, forward strand.
GGGTCATCGAGGCCTTCGACAAGGAAACGACCGATCCCGAGATTTTCCGAGAGATGGGCGCGCTGGGGCTGTTGGGGCCAACGGTGCCCGAGGCCTATGGCGGCGTCGGCGCATCCTATGTCGCCTATGGCCTGATCGCCCGCGAGGTCGAGCGGGTGGACTCGGGTTACCGCTCGATGATGAGCGTGCAGTCGAGCCTGGTCATGTACCCGATCCACGCCTTCGGCTCCGAGGCCCAGAAGCAGAAGTACCTGCCGAAGCTCGCCAGCGGCGAGTGGATCGGCTGCTTCGGCCTGACCGAACCCGATGCCGGCTCCGACCCCGGCGGCATGCGCACCCGCGCCACGAAGATCGACGGCGGCTACCGGCTGAACGGCGCCAAGACCTGGATCTCCAACGCCCCCATCGCCGACGTCTTCGTCGTCTGGGCCAAGTCCGATGCACATGGCGGGGCGATCCGTGGCTTCGTGCTCGACAAGGGGCTCAAAGGCCTCTCGGCACCGAAGATCGAAGGCAAATTGAGCCTGCGCGCCTCGATCACCGGCATGATCCAGCTCGACGATGTCGAAGTGCCGGAAGACGCACTGCTGCCCGAGGTCGAGGGGCTCAAGGGCCCCTTCTCCTGCCTGAACCGCGCCCGCTACGGGATCAGCTGGGGTGCTCTTGGCGCCGCCGAGTTCTGCTTCCACGCCGCCCGCCAATATGGGCTGGACCGCCACCAGTTCGGCCGCCCGCTTGCCGCGACCCAGCTCTTCCAGAAGAAGCTGGCCGACATGGAGACCGAGATCGCGCTCGGCCTGCAGGCCTCGCTGCGCGTCGGGCGGCTGATCGACGCGGGCCGGTTCGCGCCGGAGATGATCTCGATCGTAAAGCGCAACAATGTCGGCAAGGCGCTCGACATCGCCCGGGCCGCGCGGGACATGCATGGCGGCAACGGCATCTCGGGCGAGTTCCAGGTGATGCGCCACCTGATGAACCTCGAGACGGTCAACACCTATGAGGGCACGCATGACGTGCATGCCCTGATCCTGGGCCGCGCGATCACCGGCATCGCCGCCTTCTGATCCGGTCCCGGCTCGCTTCCTGCAGCGGGCCGGGCGCAACTCGCGAAAGTACACGAAGTACAGGCCAAGAGCGGGTTTTTCGGCCCGCAATTTTGACCTTCTCGACGGAAACGCGATTCATCTCGCAACATTGTTGCCTGCGCGTGATCCTATTTCGCCAACAGCCTCAGGCGGCCGGGCCAGAAGCCCAGCCGCCCGAGGCGAGCACGCGAAATCCTACATTGCAAGCACGCCCTGCCCTCACTTCACCAGCAGGATGCGGCTGTTGGGCGGATAGGCCCATTCGAAACCGCGATCGGTGACCACGCCATTGTCCTCGAGCGGGATCTTGATCTTGCGCGGGCCCCATTCGGGCACCTGCGTGTAGAGGAACAGCTCGATCGACAGGAAATTGCTCGACCGCAGCTGATAGGTCATGCGCAGCGGGTTGAAGTCGGCGATCGACGGGCCCGAGCCGTGACCCCAATCGCCCACCGAATGGCTGCCGATCACCACGTCGGAGACCTTCATGTCCTTGCTGGGATCATCATAGCGACCGAGCACCAGCCCCGGCGTTTCCGCCACCCGCTTGTTGACCGCGGCCAGCGCATCGCCCGCGGTGACGCCAGGGCGGATCACGTCGAGGATCATCCGGCGGATGTCCTGCGCCTTGTCATAGGCACGCTGCACGCCGGCCGGCGCCGCGTTCTCGCCGGGCTTGAGTACATAGGCCATGCGCTTCATGTCGGTGTAGTAGAACAGGTAATTCACGCCCCAGTCGACGGTGATCAGGTCGCCCGGCTGGATGACATGATCGCCCGAGACCGGCCCGCGTTCGCCGGGGCCGAGGATATAGATGCTCGGCAAGCCGAAGCTGCTGCCCAGCCCCTCCTTGTGGAGTTGCTCCATCATCCACCAGGCGACATCGCCGGTGGTAGTGTGACCGGGCAGGATCACTTCGTTGGAAAGCGCGCGCTCCAGGATGGTGCGCGAATACTCCCCGGTCCTGGTGAAGGCAGCGATCTCATTGACGGAGTGACGGGCGCGGAAGTCGGAAACCAGCTTCTCGGCCGGGACCAGCCGCCCGGCCAGCAGCGGGCCGAGCGTCTCGACCAGCTTTCCATGCAGCGAATGGCTGAGCCCGTCGGCGGTGCCGATCTCGGAGGCGACATTGATGCCGATCCGCTTCGGATCGCGCGCCTCGACGAACTTGCGCAGCTCGGCGGGCGAGACTTTCAGGTCATAGATCGGGCATTGATCGAACCCTGCCCCGCCGATCCCCATCGCGGCGCGCTCGATCCGGCCGCTGCCGGTGCGATCGGTGAAGACATAATAGCCGATATCGCCGACATAGCCGCCGCCGAGCAGCCCGGCATTGGGATCGTCATGCCCTTCGCGCGAGGCGACGATCCACATATCGATGCGGTTCTCGCGCATCACCTCGGGCAGGATCAGGTCGAGCTTGTCCTTGCGGATCTGGCACATCTGATCCCAGCGGCGCTTGGCCTCCTGGCCCTGTGCGGGCAGCGCGGCGAGCAGCGGCAGGATCGCGAGCGGCAGGGCCAGCCGGCGCAAAGGCTTGAACGACAAGGTGGTTCTCCCATGATTTCCTCATGGGGAACGTGACAGGACCACAACGGAAATGGAACAATAATCACGCGATTATCGTTGATATTTTGCCGATCGATCGGCATGGGGCGCTCCGAAAAGGATCAGGACCGAATCCTGCCGCCGTCCCGCCTGCAAGGCCGGGCGGGCAAGCCGCTAGCGGCCCGTTCGGGCGGGAATGCATATTGATAGGTGCAAATGCATATGTTTTCGACTAACCCGTCTGCATGCACCGTCCGGCCCGGCGCAACGTCTTGATCCTGCGGAAAGATTGAGGGAAACATGGCCACGAGTGCGCTTAAGAGAACCACAAGAGCGGCAGAGGACCTGATGGACAATCGCACCGTCTACGACCCGAGCAGTCCCAATTTTCGCCTGGAAAACTCGCCATTCTACCTGATGGCGCACGCCGACTTCAAATATCACGAGGACATGGACATCGTGCTGCACAAGCATGGCGTGTCCAAGCCGATCTACCGGGTGATGACCGTGCTGCGCGAGCGCCAGCCGGCCAGCATCGGCGCGATTGCCGAGGCGGCGCTGACCAAGCGCTCGACGATCAGCCGGATCATCGACCGGATGGTCGAGCAGGGCCTCGTCACCACCGAGCCGAACCCCGAGGACAACCGCATCACCGAAGTGACGCTGACCCCGGCCGGCCAGCAGACCCTGCGCAAGCTGACCCCGATCGTCGGCCGCCAGTTCACCCGCGCGATGGACGGGGTGAGCGACCGCGACATCGCCCATCTGCTCCGCACGCTGCAGAAGATCAGCGCGAACCTGAGCAAGCTGCCGATCGAGTGACCTCGTGA
>NZ_JASATQ010000014.1:0-92764 GCF_038440415.1 Sphingomonas sp. OTU376
CCCACCCCCCCCCCGCCCCCCCCCCCCCCCCCCCCCCCCCCGGGGGCCCAGGGCCGCAAGGGACATGGCTCTGTTACCCTGGACCCCGGCCTTCGCCGGGGAGCAGAGAAAGGGAGGGGAATTAGGTGCCCGCTTCCTCCAGCGGCTCGACATCCACCGACACATGCATGTCCTGCGCGCCCGAGCCCAGGACGATGCCGTCGATCGGGGCGATCTCGGCATAGTCGCGGCCGATCGCCATCACGACATGGTCCTCGGCCATCCAGATGCCGTTGGTCGGATCGACCCCGACCCAGCCGAGATCGGGCCCGGCCCAGACCAGCACCCAGGCATGGGTGGCGTCGGCGCCGACCAGCCGGGGCTGGCCCGGCGGCGGCAGGGTGCGCAGATAGCCCGAGACATAGGCAGCCGGCAGCCCGGCGGCACGCAGGCCCGAGATCATGATCTGGGCGAAGTCCTGGCAGACCCCCCGGCGCTTGTCGAAGGCGGCGCGCGGCGGCGTATCGACCAGGGTCGCGCTGGGATCGAAATCGAATTCGCGCTGGATGCGGGTGGCGAGCGCATAGGCGGCTTCGAGCACGCCGCGATCCGGCGACAGGTCGGGCGCGCACCATTCGGCGATCGCGCCGTCGAGCGGGATCTGCGGCGAGGGGAAGAGATAGGATGCCGGGCTGGCCGGCGAGGCATCGCGGCTCTCCCGCGCCAGCCGCGCGATCCCGGCCAGCGTCGGATCGGACGGCGACGGCACCGGGATCGGGCGCTCGACCCGGATGCGCGCGCTGCTCTCGATCGTCAGCGTGCTGGTGGCGTTCTCCATCACCAGCCGCACGACATTGGCGAGCCCGGCTTCGGCGCGCGCCGGAAAGGTGCGCCCGCCCGGCTCGACCGACAGCGCATAGTCGAGCACTTCCTGGCCCGACCACAGGATCGGCTTGAGCCGCAGATTGCAGCGCGCGAAGCCGACCGGCTGCGCATAGTCGAACCGGGTGACGTGGCGGATGCGGTAGAGCATCAGGCGAGGACGAGCCCGGCGGCGCGCAGCGGCTCCGACCCTTGCAGGAAATAGCGGCGCGCGATCGCGTCCGACAGACTGGCGAGGCGCTGCTCGAGCACGGCGAGCAGCGCGTCGTCGGTGCGCATCGCGTTCGACGTCACCAGGATGGCGGCCAGTTCGCGCGCCTGCTCCTGCTGCGGCTCGGCCAAGCCATCATCGGACAGCACCGGCAGCTTGTTGAGATGGCCCGAGATCGCCGCGACCTGATAGGCGATGCCGCGCGGATTGCCCGGATCGAGCGTGACGAGATCGAGCACCGGCACCCGGGCGATCCCGGTCAGATAGCGCTGGCGATAGCTGATCTGGCTGTCCGCCAGGTCGAGCAGCGTGCCGAGATCGTCGCTTGTCGCATCCGCCCGGCCAAAGGCGCGCAGGAAACCGAGCGTCGCCATCGCCCGCTCGACGCGCCGGCCCATATCGTGGAATCGCCAGGCATCGGTACGGCCCATATGCTCGGCGGCGAGCCCGGCCAGCGCCGAATAGCGCCGCTGCAGCGAGCCGGCCTTTTCGAGCAGCGTGCCGCGCGTCGGGAAGGGCGCGTCGAGCAGCCGGACCATGTCGGCGGCCAGCCGGTCCCGCGAGACCTGGCCGATCAGCCGCGCCTGGGCGTTGATCGACGCGACGCTGTACCAGCCCTCGCCATCCTCCAGCGCCGTCCGGGCAAGCTGGGTGAGATCGGAGCGCTTGAGGCCGCCCGGCACCGGCGCGGCGTTGCTGCGGACCAGGATGTCGATCAGCTTGCGCACGGTATCGGCGGCGAGCGCGGCGCCGGTATCCGCGCTGATCGAATTGCCGAGCAGCACCCGGATCACCCCGAGCTGCGCCTCGCCGCGCTCGAGATAGCGGCCGAGCCAGAACATGTTGTCCGCCACCTGGCTGGGCAGGGTGCCGGGGTTGCGGCGCAGCTGGGTCGAATCGCCCGAGGGCAGCAGCGACACCGGCTCGACCGGATCGGGCCCATGGACGCAGACATCGGCGGACCACATGCCCTCGCCCATCACCGCGGCACGGGCATCGGCATGCTCGCCGATCCGGGCGAAGCCGCCGGGCAGCACCGTCCAGGCGCCATCGGGTCCACGCGCGGCGAACACGCGCAGGGTGAAGGGCCGCGCGGCGAGCCGGTCCTCGGCGACCACCGGCATGGTCGAGAGATGGACGACTTCCTGCCCGACATAATCCTGCGGCCGGCGCGCCATGTCGGCGAGCAGCGCGGCGCGCGCCTCGCCCTGCAGCGCCGAGCCCAGCACCGCCTTGGCCCCGGGCAGGCCGAGCGGCGGGACGCCGAAGGCGGACTTGACCAGCAGCCGGTCGAGCTCCGCCTCGACATGCGCCCGGGCATCGTCCTGCCCGCACCACCAGGTCGCGATATTGGGCAGCCTGAGCCCTTCGCCGGTCAGCAGCTCGGCGAGCCGCGGAAGGAAGGCGGCGAAGGCGGGCGCCTCGAGCAGCCCGGCGCCCGGCGCATTGGCGATGACGACATTGCCCGCGACCATCGCATCGACCAGCCCCGGCACGCCGATCGTCGAATGGCTGTCGAGCGCGAGCGGATCGAGCAGGCGCGGATCGAGCCGGCGCCACAGCGCGTCGACGCGCTTCAATCCGGCGATGGTGCGGACATAGAGCTTGTCGTCGAGCACCGCGAGATCGGCGCCCTCGACCAGCAGCCAGCCGAGATAGCGGGCGAGATGCGCCTGCTCGGCATAGCTCGGGTTGAGCCGGCCGGGGGTGAGCAAGGCGATGCGCGGCTCGGCACGGCGGCAGCGTGCGGCCAGCCCCTCGCGGAAGGCCGCGAAGAAAGGCGCGTGGCGGGCGATGTTGAGCCGGGTCTGGAGCCCGTCGAGCGTCTGCGCCATCGCCAGCCGGTTCTCGAGCGCATAGCCGGCGCCGGCGGGCGCGCGCAGGTGATCGGCGAGCACGCGCCATTCGCCGTTGGGCCCGCGGCACAGGTCGATCGCCAGCGCCTGGAGATGATAGCCGCCCGGCGGCACCGAATTGGTGAGCGGGCGCAGGAAGAAGGGGCTGCCGGTGACGAGCGCGGCGGGGACATGCCCGTCGGCGACCAGCCTGCCCGGGCCGTAGAGATCGGCGAGCACCTGCTCCATCACCTCGGCGCGCTGGGCGATGCCGGTAGCGATGCCGTCCCATTCGGCCTGGGGGATCAGCAGCGGGATCGGCGAGAGCGGCCAGGGGCGCTCCTCGCCCTCGCCGGCGATGCGGAAGCCGGTGCCGATATCCTCGGCATGGCGATGCGCGCGTTCGCGGGCGGTCTCGAGATTGTCGCCGGCGAGCCCGGCCAGTTCCTCGAACACGGCGGACCAGGCATCTCCGGCGGCGGCGCGCGCGCAGAGCACGTCGTCGCGCGGGGCGGACGCGCAATAGTCCGCGATCCACCGATCGGCGATCGTTCCCGCGTCGAACAGAGGTGCGGCGCTGCTCGCCAAGCTATCGTCCCCAGCTATACGGGGCGACTAGTGGGGCAATCGCTGCTGCGTGGCAACATGGGATGCGTACGTACGGCCATGCCGTGCACGCATCCCGTTGCGGTTCAGCGGACGAAGGTGAGCGTCGAGATGTGCATCACGCTGGCCACGTCCTGGCCGCCGAGCTTCGCCGGGGCGGTCTCGGTGTGCGAGGCGCTGACCAGGTAGCGGCCGGCGCCGAGCTGCGGCACGGTGATGCGGCCCGCGGCATCGGTGACGAAGCTCTTCTGCCAGCGATCGGGAGTGATGATCGACAGCTTGGCGTCGGCAAGCGGCTTGCCGCGGAAGAACAGGGTGAACTGGTCGCTGTTCGCCGCCACCGGCACCAGCTCGAGATCGAGCTTGTGGCTGGTCTCGCTGCGGCCGGCGCGGGCGTAGAAGATCGCGCCCTGCTTCGCCTCGCCCGCCTGCCAGGGCTCGAACACCGCATCGTCGCGCACGCGGACATCGCCGGTGCCCGGGATCGCGGCCTCGATATGGTTGGCGCGGCGGGTGAGCGCCCCCGTGCTGCCGACCAGCTGCGGCTTTTGCAGCTTGGGGAATTCGGGGTCGCCCTGGGCGGGCACCGCTTCGTTGGGCTCGCCCAGATAGATGCGCGCCGGGCCCTTGCCGTCATGCTCGACCCAGATCTCGTGCGCGGCGGCCGGGGCGGCGATCAGCATCGCGGCGGCGGCAAGCAGAAGCTTCTTCATCGTCACTCTCCTCGCTTGGGACGAGGGAGGCGCCGGACACGCCTCCCTGCCCCCCTTATCAAAAGCGGTAGCTGGCGCCGACCGTGAAGTTGCGCGGCGCGCCGTAGCGATACTGGCTGAACGTGCCCATCTGGCTGTAATAGGTCTTGTCGAGCAGGTTCTCGACATTGGCCTGGACCGACAGATTGTCGCTCACCGCATAGCGCGCCATCAGGTTGACCAGCGCGAACCCGCCCTGCTCGAAGCGGAACGGCGCGGCGGTGACCGGGTTGGCCGCGACGGTATAGGCTTCGCTGCGATAGTTGACGCCGCCGCCGAAGGTCAGGCGATCGAGCGTGTAGGTGGTGAACAGCTTGAGCAGGCGGCGCGGCTGCTCGGTATTGGCGGCGACGCCGTCGCGGTCCTCGGCCTTGAACTGGCTATAGCCGAAATTGATGTTCCAGCCGGGCAGCAGCTTGCCGGTCGCCTCGATCTCGAAGCCCTGGCTGGTCACGCCCTGCGCGGCGACATAGGTCTGCTGCGGCAGACCCCCGCCCGGCGGGGTGACCATGATGTCGGGCTGGCCGACATTGTCCTGCTCGATGCGGAACAGCGCGACCGAGGTCTGCAGCGCATCGTTGAAGAAGGCGCTCTTGAGGCCGACCTCATAGGCCTTGCCCTCGAGCGGCGCGATCAGCTCGAGCGTGCGGGTGCGCAGGTTCTGGGGCTGGAAGATCCGGGTGTAGCTCGCATAGAGCCGGTGGTTCGAGGTGATGTCGAGCAGCGCGCCGACATAGGGGATGAACTCGTCGCTCTTGCCGTAGTTGCTCGAGCCGCTCCACGCGAAGCCGCGCTGGTGCCAGCTGGCGAGGCGGCCGCCGGCGATGATCTTGAGCGGATCGGCGATGTTGAGGCGGACCGCGCCATAATAGCCGGTCTGCTCGATCCGCTCCTGCTCGTTGCGCACCGCCGTGGTGCCGAACACCGGCTCGGGGAAGAGCGCGCCTTCGCGGCCCAGGACGGGCACGTTGGTGGCCCAGGAGTTCAGCCCGGTGCCCCAGGCCGGGTTATTCTCGGTATAGGGCGCCACGAAATTGTCGGTGTAGCGGTTGAGCACGCTGTGCAGCGCGCCGAGCACGACTTCGTGATCGCGGCCGAACAGCTTGACGCTGCCCTTGATCTGCCCGTCGAAGCTTTCCTGCGTGCTCACGCCCTTCGACTTGTAGGGGTTGCTGCTGGCGATCGTGCCGGTCGCGCGATCGGCAGTGCCGTACATGTAGAGCAGCTGGGTATCGCCGGTGTTGCGCAGCTGGTTGTAGTTGGCGGTGATGCTCCAGCGATCGCCGATCTCCTGGCGGATCGTGGCGAAGATGTTGCGGTTGGTCGAGTTCCAATAGGTCCAGTCGGCCGCGGTGGTCTGCGAGCGGTCGAGGTCGGTGGTGACCGATCCGTCATTGTAGAAGGTCGGCAGCGCACCCCAGGTCGCGCCCTTGGGCTTGGTGTCCTGATAGCTGATGCCCGCGCGGACCAGCGTGGTGTCGGTCACATCGGCATCGACCACGCCGTAGAGCACGTACTTCTTGGTGTGCAGCAGATCGGTGAAGTTCTTGCCATTCTCGTAGCGGCCCACCGCGCGAACGCGGATGCGACCATCCGCGTCGAGCGCGCCGCCGACATCGGCCGAGACGCGATAGGTGTTCCAGCTGCCGGCGCTGGCATCGACATAGCCGGTCCATTCCTTCGCATCGGCATGCTTGCGGACAAGGTTGACCGAGGCCGAGGGATCGCCGGCACCCGAGAGCAGACCAGTTGCGCCGCGCACGATCTCGACGCGCTCATAGATCGACATGTCGATGCTGGTCTCGCCATTGCCGCCGGCGAGCGTCCAGGCGGCGGGAACGCCGTCCACCTGGGTATTCCGGATCTCGAAGCCGCGCGCGTAGAAGGTGTTGCGGACGTCATCGACTTCGTTGACCGCGACGCCGACCGCGTTGTTGATGACATCGGCGACGCTGATCAGATTCTGGTCGAGGATGCGCTGGGCGGTGACGATGCTCACCGATTGCGGCGTCTCGCGCACGGTCAGGCCCAGCCCGGTGGCGGTGTCGATCTTGTCGGGGATCGTGTAGCGGCCGCTGACGACGATCTCCTCACCCTCCGCCGGCTTCTGCGCGTCCGCCGTCTGGGCGAAGGCGGGCGTAGCGAGCGCGCACAGCGCGGCACCGAGCGAGAGGGTAAGCTTGAACGTCAAGATTGCGGATCCCTTTTCCTGCGGATGGTGCGTCGCGCTTCCGGCGACGTCGCGCAGGGCCCTAATACTATTGAGAATCGTTTGCAATACATCTTCACTTCCTCGTGAATGCGCGTTGCGCAAGCGCGGTTGCGCGGCGGCAAACCTTTGGATGATTGGGAAGACCGGTGTCCGGGCGCATATCCGCGAGCATCCCGCCCTCCATTGGAGTTGCGCCCCATGCCCCCGATCCCGCTCGACCGCCGCGGCTTTTCCCGTGCCGCGCTTGCTTCGCTTGCCGTAACGCTGGCCGGCCCTGCGCTCGCTCGCCCCGCGCCCGTGAAGGCGCGCAACGTGGTGCTCGTCCACGGCCTGTTCGCCGATGGCTCGTCCTGGTCCGAAGTGATCCCGCTGCTCCAGGATCGCGGGCTCAACGTCACCTCGGTGCAGAACCCGCTGACCAGCCTGCCCGACGCGGTGGCCGAGGCGACGCGGGTGCTCGATCGCCAGGACGGGCCGACCGTGCTGGCCGGGCACAGCTTCTCGGGCATGATCGTCACCGAGGCGGGCATGCATCCGAACGTGTCGTCGCTGGTCTATGTCGCCGCACGCGCGCCCGATGCCGGCGAGGATTATGCGGCGCTCGCCGCGAAATACCCGACGCCGCCGGCGAGCGCCGGCATCGTCTATGACGGCGACGAGGGCCGGCTGGGCGAAACGGCGTTCCTGCGCGATTTCGCCGGCGACCTGCCGCCCCGCAAGGCGAAGGCGCTCTTCGCGGTGCAGCAGCCCTTCCACAAGCTGCTGCTGACCGGCCGAACCACCCAGGCGGCGTGGCGCAGCAAGCCGAGCTGGTATGCCGTCTCGACCGAGGACCGCACGATCAACCCCGATCTCGAGCGCTTCATGGCGAAGCGGATGAGTGCGACGACGATCGAGCTCAAGTCGAGCCATGTCTCGCTGATCTCGCATCCCCAGGCGATCGCGCGGCTGATCCTGGAGGCGGCGGGGCAGGCCTGATCCGCGATCGGGCTTGCGGTTTTCGCGCGAGCCCGACACCAATCCGCGCAAGGCATCGCGGAGGGGATCAGTGAGCGAAATCGCGGAAACGCCGGCAGCGAACGGCGCTGCGGCGGCAACGGAAGTCGAGGCGCCCGACCGGACCGCCACCGGCAAGGAACATTTCGAAGTCCTGGACGGCCTGCGCGGGACCGCCGCGCTGATCGTGGTGATCTTCCACATCCAGGGCATCACCGTGATGTGGGACGGCGCCAAGGTGGTGCTGCACCACGCCCCGCTCGCGGTGGATTTCTTCTTCGCGCTGTCGGGCTTCGTGATCGGCTATGCCTATGACGATCGCTGGGAGCGGATGACCACCGGCCGCTTCCTGGCGCTACGGCTGATCCGGCTGCACCCGCTGGTGATCCTCGGCGCCTTGCTCGGGCTGGCGAGCTATCTGTTCGATCCCTTTGCCGGCAAATTGCAGGCGGTGCCGCTGGCCTCGGTGCTGGGCGCCTTTGCGCTGTGCCTGTTCGCGCTGCCGAGCTGGCCGCTGGCCAATCGCTGGACCGACACCCACCCGCTCAATGGGCCGATCTGGACGCTGTTCCAGGAATATATCGGCAACCTCGCCTATGCGCTGGTGCTGCGCCGGCTGCGCGCGCGCTGGCTCGCGCTGCTGGCGGTGGCGAGCGGCGTGGTGCTGGCGGTCGGGGCGACGCTGCACGGCACGCTCGACCAGGGCTCCTATTGGGAGACCTTCTGGATGGCGCCGGTGCGGCTGTTCTTCCCGTTCCTCACCGGACTGTGGCTCTACCGGGTGCGCGACCGGCTGCCCGATATAAGGATCGGCTGGCTGCCGCTGTCGATCGCGATGCTCGCCGCCATCGCCGCGCCGACGCTGCCGCCGGTGGGCGGGATCAAGATCAACGGGCTCTACGAGGCGCTGGTGGTCATCCTGATCTTTCCCGCGATCCTCGTCGCGGGCCGCCATTCCGAGGCGGGGCGCGGCATGCTCTGGCTATGCAAGGCGAGCGGGCGCATCTCCTACCCGATCTACATCACCCATTTCCCATTCCTCTATCTCTGGATGAACTTCGTCGCGACGGGGCATGCATCGACGGGCCAGCTGCTCGCGATCGGCACCGCGCTGGTGCCATCGCTGCTGCTGGTGGCCTGGCTGGCCTATCGCTTCTGGGACGTGCCGATCCGCACCCGGCTGGGGGTCTGGCTGCGCGCGCGGGGCTGAGGATCGGCGACCCCCGGCCCCGCGCACCGGTTCAGCGCGTGGCCGGCGTCGCCACCGCAGCGGTGGGAGCGGGCGCCGGTGCCGCGACCGGCTGGGGCGGCAGCTCGGGCAGGTCCTCGACCCCGGGCAGGTCCCAGCGATCCATGGTCATCGCCGAGCAGCTATAGGTGGCGCGGTCGCGTAGCGGCGCGGGCTTCAGCGATGCGGCAAGCGCGGGCTGGCCGGCGCTCAGCACGCCGCGCGCATCCTCGATATGCGAGGTCCAGGCCATGGCGTTGAGCCATTCGCCATTCGCCAGCCCCACGCCCATATAGGGCACGAAATCGCCCAGATAGACGGTGTCGCCCGCCTCGACATGGAAGGTCGGCGCGCCGAAGCAATAGGTGTTCGAGCTCGGCAGATTGCCCGCCGCGCTCGACGAGATCACATAATCGCCCGGCGTGATCCGCATCGCATGCACCTCGTACAGCGCCTTGCGATCCTTGCTCCTGGCGTTCAGCGTATAGGTCGTCGTGTCGCCGGTCTTCTTCCAGTCCCTGGGCCGGTAGAGCAGGTCGCGGACGTTCACGTCGTAGCGGGTGATCGAGAAATTGCCCGACTTGCCGGCACTGCCCTCGTCGGGGCGGCGGAAGCCGAAGACCAGCACCGCCTCGCCCGGCGCGACCACCACGGGCACCTTGGGATCCGCCTTCTTGCCCAGATAGAGCGTGCCCGGCCCGGTCAGCGGCGCGTCGAGCTTGAGCTTGCGATCGGGGCCCACCGTGAAGCTGGTGCGCTCGGTGATCCCGCCCATCACCTGCTGGGCGCCGACGATCGAGTTGAAATAGTCGTTGCGCTGGGCATCGGTCATCGCGCCGACCTTCGCGGCGGTGTCCGAGGGCACGTCGATCAGCCGCCAGCCCTTGATCAGCAGGCAGGCGCGGCGATTGGCGCGGCGCTGCTTGCCCTGCGAGATCGCGCTGCCGATCAGCCCGCCGATCAGCCCGCCCGCACCCGCCGCGACCGGCGAGATGATCTGCGGATTGTAATAGACCGGGATCATGCCGCCCGGCGTGCGCGATCCCCGCGCGATCAGCCGGCAATCCTGCCAGTCGGCGTCATATTGCGCGCGCGTGGCGCCGGGCTTGTTGTAGAAGCGGGTATCCTTGAGGTCGCGCGCCGCATCCTCGGCGATTTCCTCGGGCGTGTCGTCGGTGGCGGCCGGCTTTTGCGCCACCGGCGCGGGCTTGACCTCGTCGATATGGGCATAGGTCACTGCCTGGCCATGGGCCGATTGCACGGTGAACGCCGCGGCGACGGCCGCGGTCATAAGAAGCCTGGAGCGCATACATCCCCCTATTTGCGCATTTTGGAATAGGGAGGATTAACCAGCTTTGGGACCTCGTCCAGACGGAGTTTCAACCAGTTGCGGGCTATCTCAAACGTCCGGCAGCACCTGCTCGGCAAGCCCCCAGCCCTGCAGCGCGCGGCCGGTGGCGCGCGCCAGCAGCTCGGCACTGTCCCGGATCGAGAAATGCCTCGGGCTGTCGATGTCGCGCAGCTCGCTCCACGTCACCGGCGCCGCCACCGGCGCGCCTTCGCGGGCGCGGGCGACATAGGGCAGCACCGCCGTGCTGCCACGCTGGTTGCGCAGGTAGTCGATGAAGATCTTGCCCTTGCGGCTCGCTTTCTTGAGGTTGGCGGTGAAGCGCTCGGGCTCCGCCTCCGCCAGCGCGCGGGAGAAACGCTCACAGAAGCTCTTCGCCGCGGGCCATTCGGCTTTAGGGGTCAGCGGCACCACCACATGCACGCCCTTGCCGCCCGAGAGCAGCGGCCAGCTGGTCAGCCCGAGCTCGGCGAGATGCTCCTTGATGTCGGCCGCCGCCTTCTTCACGTCCTCGAAGCCCAGCCCCTCGTCGGGATCGAGGTCGAACACCAGCCGGTCGGGCTTCTCGACATCGGCGACCAGGCTGCCCCAGCCGTGGAACTCGATCGTCCCCATCTGGACGCAGGCCATGATCCCGTCGGCGTCGTCGAGATAGAGATAGGGTTCGACCGAGCCGTCCTTCTCGCGGATATCGACATGGTGGACATGGTCGCCGAAGCTGCCGGCGTCGTGCTTCTGGAAGAAGCATTGCCGCGCCCGGCCCTGCGGGCAGCGCACCAGGCTGATCGGCCGGTTGGCGAGCCAGGGCAAAGTGATCGGCGCGGTGGCGAGATAATAGTCGGCAAGGTCGCCCTTGGTGAGATCGTCGCCGGGGAAGATCACCCGCTCGCGGCTGCTGATCTTCACGGCGGAAGCGGGCGTTTCCGGTAGCTTGGCGGGCCTCTCCGCCACCACGTCCTTCACCTTCTTGTCCTCGCGCAGGCCGATGAAGCTGGCATGGCGCACGACATTCTCGGCGGTGAATTCGGCAAAGGCGATCTCGGCGACCAGCTTTGGCTGCACCCAATGCGCGCCGCGCGCTTCGGCTTTCGGCACCTTGGCGGCCGGCTTGTCGGCGGCGATCCCGTCGAGCCGCTCGCGCAGGGCATGCAGCGTGTCGGTGCTGAACCCGGTGCCGACCTTGCCGGCATAGACGAGCCCGTCCGGCCCGTTCAGCCCGAGCAGCAGCGAGCGGAAGCCGCGTCCCTTCGCGCTCGACGGCAGCCAGCCGAGGATCACGAACTCCTGGCGGCGGATGCACTTAGTCTTGAGCCAGGCCCTGGTCCGGGTGCCGCGATAGGGCGCGTCGGCGCGCTTGGAGACGACGCCCTCATAGCCTTCGCGGCACATCGTCTCGAACAGCTTCTCGCCGCTGCCCAGCACATGCTCGGAGAAGTGGATGCGGGCATCCGCCCCCTCCAGCAGCGCGCGCAGCCGTTCCTTGCGGGCGAGCTGGGGGAGCTTGCCCAGGTCCTCGCCGCCCGCTTCCAGCAGGTCGAAGGCGAACATCACCAGCCCCTCGCCGCCATGGGACAAAGCTTCCTGGAGCGAGGAGAAATCGGGCTTTCCGTCCTTCAGCGCGACGATCTCGCCGTCGATCAGCGCCGGGCCGGGCAGGCTGGCCGCGGCTTCGGCGATGCCGGGGAAGCGATCGGTCCAGTCGAGCCCGGTGCGGGTGTAGATCTTCGGGCCGCCCGCGCCGATGCTGAGCAGCGCACGATAGCCGTCATATTTCACCTCGTGCAGCCACTGGTTGCCGGCGGGCACGGTGTCGACCAGCGTCGCGAGCTGGGGCTTCTGGAAAGCGGGCGACTTCATTCCTCCCCGAGCTTTGCTCGGGGAGGGGGACCGACGCGAAGCGGCGGTGGAGGGGCCGGCGCGCTTCGCGCCGGTTACACCGTCGCGCCCCTCCACCCCCGGCCTTCGGCCGGCGGTCCCCCTCCCCGAAGCAAGCTCGGGGAGGATTTTAGAGGGCTTCCCCTCCGCGATCTCCTGCATCGTCCGCCCGGTCTTCACGCTGGTCAGCGCGGTCTCGACCAGCGCGTCGGTGGCGCCGGCATATTCGTCGTCGATCTTGCGCAGCAGCCAGTTCTCGGACTTCTCCTTGCCGCGCGGCTTGAGCCGGATCAGCAGCCATTCGCCCTGCATCCGGTCGCCGTCGAGGGTGAAGTGGAGATGGCCCTTCTCCAGGTCCTTTTCGCTCTTGCCCTTGATCGGTGCCCAGGTCCCCTCATCCCACAGCATCACCGTGCCGCCGCCATATTCGCCCTTGGGGATCACGCCTTCGAAATCGGCATAGGAAAGCGGATGGTCCTCGGTGCGCACCGCCAGCCGCTTCTCGTCCGGATCGAGGCTCGGCCCGCGCGTCACCGCCCAGCTCTTGAGCACGCCGTCGATCTCCAGCCGGAAATCCCAATGCAGGCGGGTCGCGTCGTGCTTCTGCACCATGAAACGGTGCCCGCCGCCCTTGGCCAGCTTGCCCGCCGGCTCCGCCGTCTTCGCGAAATCGCGCTTGGCGTTGTATTTGGCGAGGAGATCGGGGGACTTGGCCATCAATCCGTCATCCCGGCGAAAGCCGGGATCTCCCTGTTATGGAGCGAACGCCTGCCGCACGAGATTCCGGCTTTCGCCGGGATGACGAGGAACATCCTCACGCCCGCTTCTTCGCCGGGGCCTTGGCCGCCGGCTTGGCCTTCGCCGCCCGGCTCGCCTTCGCCTCGGGCTTCTCCAGCGATTTCTTGAGCGCCGCCATCAGATCGACCACGTTCGAGCCGCGGCTCTCCTTGCCGTCGCCCGCATCCTCGATGATTTTCCTGCCCTTCGCCTTTTGCTTGCGCACGATCAGGTCCTTGAGCGCATCGACATAGCGATCGTGGAATTTCTTCGGATCGAAGGCCGCGACCTTCTTCTCGATCAGGCTTTCGGCCAGCCCGAGCAGCTCGGGATCGGGCGCGTCGTCGGGAATGTCGCGGAAATAGCCCTGCGCCTTGTTGACCTCATCGGCATAGCGCAGCGTCTCCAGCACCATGCCGCGCCCGCACGGCTTGAGGCTGACGACATATTCCCGCCCGCGCATCGCCAGCTGGCCCAGCCCCACCTTGCGGGTGCGCCGCAACGCCTCGCGCAGCACGATGAACGCTTCCTCGGCCAGGTCGTCGGCGGGCACGACGAAATAGGGGCGTTCGTAATAGAGCACGTCGATCTCGTCGGCATCGACGAACTGGGTGAGCTCGAGCGTCTTCTTCGATTCGAGCTTCACCGCATCGATCTCGTCCTGCTCGAGCAGGACATATTCGCCCTTCTCGACCTCGAACCCCTTCACGATCTCCTCGGGCTCGACCGCGCCGACGCCAGGGGCGACCTTCTCATATTTGATGCGCTTGCCGCTCGGCTCGTGGATCTGGTGGAAGCTGATCTGCGCGCCCGATTTGGTCGCGGTGTAGATCTCCACCGGGATCGACACGAGCGCCAGCCGTATCTGTCCCTGCCAATAGGCGCGCGCCGCCATCTCGCTCTCCTCGTTGCGAAGCCGATTCAATGTGCCAGCAAAGGAGTCGTTCCTCGACACCCGTTCGGGGGAGGCGTAGAGCCCCGGGCCATGAGCACCGATCCGTTCGAACTGTTCGACAGCTGGTACCGGGAAGCGCGGGAAAGCGAGCCCAACGACTCCAACGCGATGACGCTGGCGACCGTGAGCGCGGACGGCCAGCCTTCCGCCCGCATCGTCCTGTTGAAGGGCCACGGACCGGACGGCTTCGTCTTCTACACCAACCGCGAAAGCCGCAAGGCGCAGGAACTGCACGAAGGCGCGAAGGTCGCCCTGCTCTTCCACTGGAAGTCGCTGCGCCGCCAGATCCGCATCGAGGGCGGCGTCAGCTTCGCCACCGATGCCGAGAGCGACGCCTATTTCGCCAGCCGCGCGCGCGATTCCCAGCTCGGCGCCTGGGCATCGGACCAGTCCCACCCGCTCGACAGCCGCGAGACGTTCGAAGCCCGTTTCGAGGACGTGAAGGCGCGGTTCGCGGGCCAGGACGTGCCCCGCCCGCCGCATTGGGGCGGCTACCGCGTCACTCCGACGCGAATCGAGTTCTGGCAGGACCGTGCCCACCGGCTGCACGAGCGCCGGCTGTTCACCCGCGCCGGCGCCGGCTGGTCCGAGGGCCTGCTATATCCATGAGCTCCTGGCGATGAACAACCTCGCCCGCCGCGCCGCGCTCGCCAGCGTCTGCTCCGCGATCCTGCTGGGCGCGCTCAAGGCATGGGCCGCCTGGACGACCGGGTCGGTCGCCGTGCTCGCCAGCCTGGCGGATTCGGTGCTCGACCTGTTTGCCTCGCTGGTCACGCTGGGCGGCGTCCACTGGGCCTCGCAGCCGGCCGACGAGAATCACCGCTTCGGGCATGGCAAGGCCGAGGCACTGGCCGCGCTCTTCCAGGTCGTGGTCGTCGCCATCTCGGCGCTCGCCATCCTGATCCGCGCGATCGAGCGGCTGCAGACCGGCGATGTCTCGGCTTCGCCCGAATCGGGCATCATCGTCAGCATGATCGCGATCGTCGTCACGCTCGCGCTCACCCGCTATCAGCAGCATGTGATCGACCAGACCGGCTCGGTCGCGATCGGCGCGGACCGGATCCACTATACCTCGGACCTGATGCTCAACGCCGCGGTGATCGCCGCGCTCGCGCTCGATGCCTGGGGCCTGCGCGGCGCGGACCCGGTGTTCGGCATCGCCATCGCCTTCTGGCTGCTGTTTGGCGCCTGGCGCGCCAGCGAAGCCGCGATCGACCAGCTGATGGACAAGGAATGGCCCGAGGAGCGCCGCCGCGCCTTTGTCGAGGTCGCGGCGCGCAATCCGGCGCTCCGGAGCCTGCACGACCTGCGCACCCGCTCCAGCGGCAATCGCGACTTCGTCCAGTTCCACATCTCGATGAACCCGGCGATGACGATCCTCCAGGCGCATGACGTGGTCGAGGCGCTGGAGACCGAGTTGGGCGCGGCCTTTCCAGGCACCGAGATCCTGATCCATGTCGATCCGGACGGCCATGTCGACGAGCCCGAAAACCCGATGACCGAAGCCAATTTGTTGAAGGACGCCGAGTGACCCTGCCTTTCGCCCAGATCGATGCCTTTGCCGACCGTCCCTTCACCGGCAACCAGGCCGCGGTTATGCCGCTGGAGGCCTGGCTGCCCGACGAGACGCTCCTGGCGATCGCGGCGGAGAACAACCTCGCCGAGACGGCGTTCATCATTCCCGATGCGAGCGGCGAGGCCGATTTCGAGCTGCGCTGGTTCACCCCCGCCGTCGAAGTCGCGCTGTGCGGCCATGCCACGCTGGCGAGCGGCCATTTCGTGCTGTCGGCCGATCCGGCGCGCGAGCGCGTGACCTTCCGCACCCGCAAGGCCGGCATCCTCGAAGTGCGCCGTGACGGCGATTCCTATGCGATGGCGCTGCCCGCCTATCCGCCCGAGCCCGCCGAGGTGCCCGGCCTGCTCGAGGCGCTGGGCGTCGGCATCGGCGAGACGCTGCGCCATCCCAATGGCTATGACCTGACCGTGCTGGAAAGCGCCGAGGCGGTGCTCGCGCTCAAGCCCGATTTCCGCAAGCTTGCCGCGATCGGCGACACGCTCAACATCGTGACCGCGCCGGGCACCGATACCGACGTGGTCAGCCGCGTCTTCGCGCCGGCGGCGGGGATCGACGAGGATCCGGTCACCGGCTCGGCGCATTCGGTGCTGACGCCCTATTGGGCGAAGCGCCTCGGCCGCGACACGTTCAGCGCCTATCAGGCCTCGGCGCGCGGCGGCCATATCGCCTGCGGGCTCGCCGGCGACCGGGTGATCCTGGGCGGCAAGTGCGTGACCGTGATCGTCGGCGAATTCGCGCTCGAGGGCGCCGGCTAGGGCCTAGCGCTTGCGCACGAACTCGGCGCGCAGGACCAGGCCCTTGATGCCTTCATACTTGCAGTCGATCTCCTGCGCGTCGCCGGTCAGGCGGATCGACTTGATCAGCGTGCCGCGCTTGAGCGTCTGCCCGGCGCCCTTGACGGTCAGGTCCTTGATCAGCGTGACCTGATCGCCATCTTGCAGCAGGTTGCCGACCGAATCGCGGACCTCGACCGTCTCGGCCGCATTGGCCTTGGCAGCGGCCTCGGCGGCGGGGATCCACTCCCCGCTCGCCTCGTCGTAGATATACGCGTCGTCGCTCACTTGAAGGCCCGCGCGATCAGGTTCTCGGTCGAGGGATCGAATCCCTCCCCACCCGCACCCGCCGCCTTGGCCATTTCCTTGCCAAGCTCGACGCCGAACTGATCAAACGCGTTGATGCCGAGCAGCACCGCGTTCACGAAGGTGCGCTGTTCGTAGAATGCGAGGATCGCGCCGAGCGTACGCGGATCGACGGTGTCGAGCAGCAGCGTGGCCGACGGGCGGTCGCCCGGATAGTCGCGCGCCAGATCGTCATTCTTGCGGCCGGCCATCAGCGCCGCGCCCTGCGCGAACATGTTGAGCAGCAGCTGGCGGTGATGCTCCTCGGCCAGGCCATCGCCCGGCTCGATCGAGCCGATGAACTCGAGCGGCACCAGGCGGGTGCCCTGGTGGAGCAGCTGGAACACCGCATGCTGGGCATCGGTGCCGACGCCACCCCAGGTGATCGGCGCGGTCGGATAGGTCACCGGCTCGCCCTTGGCGGTCACGCGCTTGCCGTTCGATTCCATCTCGAGCTGCTGGAGATAGCTCGGCAGCAGCGCAAGGCGCTCATCATAAGCGAAGGTGGCGCGCGTCTCGCAGCCGCGGACCTGCGTGTAATAGAGATCGGCAAAGGCGGCGAGGACCGGGGCATTCGCCTCGAACGGGGCGAGGCGGAAGTGGCGGTCCATCTCGGCCGCGCCTTCGAGCAGTTCCTCGAACGCGTCCCAGCCCAGCGCCAGCGCTGCCGGGAAGCCGATCGACGACCAAAGCGAATAGCGCCCGCCAACGGATTCGTTGAAGGGCAGCACACGCGTCTCGTCGATGCCAAAGGCAATCGCCTTTTCCGGCGCCGCGGTGAGCGCGACGAGCTTGCCGTACGGATCGGCGACGCCGCCCTGCATCAGCCAGGAGATCGCGCTCTCGGCGTTGAGCATCGTCTCGGTGGTGGTGAAGGTCTTCGAGGCGATCGCGATCAGCGTGGTGGCGGGATCGAAGCGATCGAGCGCGGTCTCCAGCGCGACGCCATCGACGTTCGAGACCACCGCGACTTCATAGCGATCGGCGTCGCGGCCGAGCGCGTCGACCAGCAGGTCCGGGCCCAAAGCCGAGCCGCCGATGCCGATATGGATGATGCTGCGCACCGGGCCGAACGCCTCGGCCTCGATCGCGTCGATCAACGCACGCATGCGGGCGTGATAGGCCTGGGCACGGGCGACGCTATCGGGCGAGCCTTCGCCGCGCTCGGCGGTGTGCTCGGCCGCGCGGCCTTCGGTGACGTTGATCTTCTCGCCGGCGAACAGCGCGTCGCGCTTGGCGACCAGGCCCATGTCGGCGGCAATCTTCGAGAAGGCGGCGATCAGCTCGGGCGTCAGGTGCGTCTTCGACCAGTCGAAGTGGATGCCGGCGACGTCGGCGGAAAGCTTGGCGACACGATCGGCGTCGCGCGCGAACAGCTCGGTCAGCGTCGAGGCTTCGAGCGATTTAACGGCGGACCAGTCGGGCAAGCTCATGTTCATCTCCAATTGCGACAAGTTGCCCCTATCGTCCCATTCTCTCCACCGCCACTCCATTCATCGGCTTGACCTCACCGCCCGGCCCAAGCAGAGCAGCACCCCATGGAAAACACGCCTGCCGATTCCCTCGACGACAAGCCCGCCACCCCCGCCAAGGCGGCCGTGGAGGACAAGCCCAAGAACGAGTGGAAGGAGCTTGGCGTCTTCCTCGTCAAGCTGGCGCTGATCGTGTTCGTGGTGCGCAGCTTCATCTTCTCGCCCTTCTCGATCCCGTCGGAATCGATGATGCCGCGGCTGCTGATCGGCGACTATCTGTTCATCACCAAGTGGAACTACGGCTATTCCAAGCACTCGCTGCCGTGGAGCCTGCCGCTGATCCCGGGCCGCATCTTCCCGGGCACGCCGGCACGCGGCGACGTGGTGGTGTTCAAGGCGCCGGGCCATAATGGCGAGGACTGGATCAAGCGCGTCGTCGGCCTGCCGGGCGACAGCGTCCAGGTGGTCAACGGCCAGGTGATCCTGAACGGCAAGGCGGTGCCCAAGCAGAAGGTCGCCGATCTCGAGCTGCCGATCACGCCGAACTTCACCAACTGCCCCACCCTGTTCCAGAGCGTGAGCGCCAAGGGCGACGCGGTCTGCAAGCTGCCGCGCTTCCGCGAGACGCTGCCGGGCGGCAAGAGCTATGATGTGCTCGACCAGGGGCTCACCCCGCAGGACAATACCGAGGTCTATCATGTGCCCGCCGGCCATGTGTTCCTGATGGGCGACAATCGCGACAATTCGACCGACAGCCGCTTCTCGCAGCCGCCCGAGGGCCAGGGCATCTCCTATGTCCCGCTCGAGAATATCGAGGGCAAGGCGGTACTGAGCTTCTGGTCGACCGACGGCAGCGCCAACTGGTTCCTGCCCTGGACCTGGTTCACCGCCGCGCGCTGGAGCCGCATCGGGGAAGGCTTTTGAGCGCTCCCGACCTCGGGGAGTGGATCGCGAAGACTTTCGGCCAGCGCCCTTCTGACCTGGCCCCTTATCAGCGTGCGCTGACGCATGGCAGCCAGGCGGCGGAGAATTACGAGCGGCTCGAGTTCCTGGGCGACCGGGTGCTCGGCCTCGCCATCGCCGAATGGCTGTACGAGCGCTTCGCCAGCGAACCCGAGGGCGCGTTGTCGCGGCGGCTGAACGCGCTGGTGACGGGTGCGATGTGCGCCGACGTCGCGCGCGAGGTCGGCGTGCCGCCGCTGCTCCGTCTCGGCAAGCAGGCGCGCGGCGACGGTGCCGCGGACAGCGACAATGTGCTGGGCGACGCGATGGAGGCGCTGATCGGCGCGCTCTATCTCGAATTCGGCTTCGCGCCGGCGCGCGACTTCGTCCGCAAGGCCTGGGCCAGGCATATCGACGCGCATGCCAGCGCGCCGCGGCATCCCAAGTCTGCGTTGCAGGAATGGGCGGCCGCGAACAATCGCCGCCCGCCCGAATATGTGGTGACCGACCGCTCGGGCCCCAACCACGCGCCGCGCTTCACCGTGAAAGTGTCGATCGGCAGCTTCGCCGATGCCGAGGCGCAGGGCACGAGCAAGCAGGACGCGGAAACCGCGGCCGCGGCGGCTTTGCTGGCGAAGCTCAAGGCTTGATCTCCCCTGCACAAGGCAGGCGCATTGGAAAACGATATGACTGATACTCCGGAAACCCAGCACTGCGGCCTGATCGCAATCGTCGGCGCGCCGAACGCCGGCAAGTCGACGCTGGTCAATGCGCTGGTCGGCCAGAAGGTCGCGATCGTCAGCCCCAAGGCGCAGACCACGCGCACCCGGGTGATGGGCATCGCGATCGAGGAGGCGACGCAACTGATCCTGGTCGACACGCCGGGCATCTTCACCCCCGAGCGCCGGCTCGACCGGGCGATGGTCGCCGCCGCCTGGGAAGGCGCCGAGGGTGCGGACCTGATCGCGCTGATCGTCGATGGCAAGGGCGGCATCGGCCCCAAGGTCCAGACCGTGATCGAGAGCCTGAAGGGCCGGCGCGAGCGCAAGATCCTGATCCTCAACAAGGTCGATGTCGCCGACAAGCCGCGCCTGCTCGGCCATGCGGCGAAGCTCAACGAGCTGCTGCCGTTCGACGAGACCTATTTCGTCTCGGCCCAGACCGGCGACGGCGTGCCCGAGCTGAAGGCAGCGCTCGCCGCCGCGATGCCCGAATGCCCCTGGCACTTCCCCGAGGACCAGGTGAGCGACGCCACCGACCGCATGCTCGCCGCCGAAGTGACCCGCGAGCAGCTCTATCTCCAGCTCCACCAGGAGCTGCCCTATTCCTCCGCGATCGAAACCGAGCAGTACAAGGAGCGCGAGGACGGGTCGGTCGAGATCCACCAGCAGATCCTGGTCGAGCGCGAGACCCAGCGCGCGATCGTGCTCGGCAAGGGCGGCACCCGGATCAAGGAAATCGGCGCCCGGGCCCGCGCGGAGCTCTCCCGTCTCATGGGCGTAAAGGTTCATCTCTATCTTCACGTGAAAGTAAGGCCGGAATGGCAGGAAGACCGTTCGCTTTACCGTGAGATCGGGTTGGACTGGGTCGAGTGACGAAGAAGCTCAAGGTCGCCATCGTACAGGATTCGCCGGTTCCCTTCGCCATCGGCGCGGGGCTGGACAGGGCTATCGCGAAAGCACGCGAGGCGATCGAGAAGGGTGCGCGCGTCGTCGCGTTCGGCGAAGGCTTTCTCGGCGGCTATCCGGCCTGGCTCGATCAGGTCGCCCCGGCGCGGCTCTGGGACCATCCCGGCACGCGCGAGTTGCACGGCCTGCTGCTCGACCAGGCGGTCCGCGGCGAGGACCCGCGCTTCCAGCCGCTGCAATGGACCGTGGACATCGCCGATGTGGCCGTCTCGATCGGCGGCTATGAGCGCGTCCGCCAGAGCCTCTACGCTACCCAGTTCCTCTTCCGCCCCAAGGCGCCGGTGCTGCGCCATCGCAAGCTGATCCTCTCGCCGGCCGAGAAGCTGATGCTCGGCCAGGGCGACGGCTCGACCATGGGTCTGCACGAGGCGAAATGGGGCAGGATCGGCCAGCTCGCCTCCACCGAGCACTGGATGCCGCTCGCCCGCGCGGCAATGCATCACGAAGGCGAGACGGTGCACGTCGCCGCCTGGCCCGAAGTGGGCGACATCGCGATGCTCGCCTCGGCCCATTATGCCTTTGAAGGCCGCGCCTTCGTGCTGGCGGCGGGCACCATCCAGTACAAGCAGGAACTGGTCGCCGGCTATGAGAAGGCAGGTGGGGACGGATCGGCGCGCAAGCTGCTCGACCGGCTGCCCGATGGCCAGATCCAGCACGGCCACAGCGCGATCATCGCACCCGACGGCGTGGTGATCGCCCAGGCAGGCACCGCACCCGAGATCCTGATGGCCGAGATCGACCTGGACGAAGTCGGCCGCGGCCTGGCGACGATGGACGTCGATGGCGCCCAGGCGCGGCATGACGTGTTCGAGTTGTCGGTCGATCGCCGCACCCGTGCCGGCATCATCGAGAAGGGCGACAGCGAGGCGGCCTGATCAGGCCAGCATCGCATCCACCCATTCCGGCACCAGCGTACCCGCCGGCCCCAGCCGCGTTTCGCCGAACCAGTGACTGCCGGCGCTCGGGTCGAGGTTGAGTTCCAGTGTCTGCGCCCCGTGATAGCGCGCCGTCTGGACAAACCCTGCCGCCGGATAGACCGCGCCCGACGTGCCGATCGAGACGAACAGGTCCGCATCCGCCAGCGCCGCCTCGATCACGTCCATGTGATAGGGCATCTCTCCGAAGAAGACGATGTCGGGCCGAAGCGCCGGCGTGCCGCAATTGGGGCATTCGGTGCCGGGCGGCAGGCTGTCTTCCCACTCCACATTGTCCCCGCACGCCGCGCACAGCGCCGACTTCAGCTCGCCATGCATGTGGAGCATCCGGTTGGCGCCGGCGCGCTCGTGCAGATCGTCGACATTCTGGGTGACGATCAGCAGCTGCCCGGGCCACTCCGCATCGAGCCGGGCCAGCGCGACATGCGCCGGATTGGGCGCGACCTCGGCAAGCTTGGCCCGCCGCGCATCGTAGAAGCGATGGACCAGCTCGGGATCGTGCGCGAGCGCCTCCGGTGTGCAGACATCCTCCACCCGATGCCCTTCCCATAGCCCGCCAGGGCCTCGGAAAGTGGCGATCCCGCTCTCCGCCGAAAGCCCGGCGCCGGTGAGAATGACGATGTTCTGGATGTCACGCATGACGGCAGGATAGGAGCGAAGTGCCCTGGCCGCTACCGGCTCAGCGCTGGTGCGATGCCTTGAACGTCTCGTCGAGCGCGCGGTGCAACGCAATGGCAGCGGAGCTCCAGCAGCCATAGTCCTGCGGCACCGCCCATGTGCCGGCGCCACTGGTCAGCACCATGATCGGCGTGCCGCCATTGCTGACGATGATATCGCCACGCTTGCCGGCGCGGCAGGCATCAAGGCCCTCTTCCTGCGCGCGGCCATAGGCTTCGCGGATGGCCGAAAGGCGCGCCGCATCGACCTGGCCATGCTCGATCGGACGCACCAGCTTCGGATCGCGGCACACTGCGCGCGCCGCCCGCGGGGTGAGCGTGTAATCTCCCGTGCGCAGATCGACCTGGACATTGCCGGCGGGACACCATTCGGAATGGCCGATAGTAGCGAAGATCGCGGGGATACCAGCGGTATAGTCTGCGGGAGCGGGAGCCGGCGACGGCGCCAGGAGGAGCAAAGCTGCGGGAAGTCCCATCATGTGGAAATCCTCCCATCCCCAACCCGATTCGGCAACGCCGCCGCGCGGCCCGATTGTTCCGATCCCGTGCATTTGCCCCAAGCTCGCCGCAAATCGGGGTTTACCTTCCGCCCATGCTCGCAGCTCTCCTTCTCGTCGCCTTCGCTGCGCAGGATCGCGCGCCGATCTTCCCCAGCCCCGATGATGCGGGCGCCGCCGCGATGGTACCGAAACGCCCCTGCCGACC
Organism: Sphingomonas sp. OTU376; assembly: GCF_038440415.1. Taxonomy (NCBI): domain Bacteria; kingdom Pseudomonadati; phylum Pseudomonadota; class Alphaproteobacteria; order Sphingomonadales; family Sphingomonadaceae; genus Sphingomonas; species Sphingomonas sp. OTU376. The sequence continues at coordinate 22,770 of NZ_JASATQ010000014.1, forward strand.
GGGCGGCGATACGATCATCGTGTGCGGCAACGCCAACGGCAGCCGCCTCCCCACACTCGATGAGGCGCGCTGGGCGGAGAAGCCGCTACGCCCGGACTTCCGCCTGCCGGGCGGCGGCAAGGGTACGGTCGAAGCAGTATCCCGCCCGGTCGGGCCGGGCGTCATCGTGCCATCGGTGATGGTCACCGCCACCATCCCGCTCGGCAGGAAGCCGAAAAAGCCGGACGAAGGCGCGCAATAATCCATCGCGCTCAGGGCCAGCCTGTGCCAGAGGGACGGGCATGACCAGCATCGGCATTTACGGCAGCCTCGGCCGGATGGGGCAGGCGATCGCGGCGGTGGCGCCGGAACTGAACGCGAAGGTCGCCGGCGGTGCCGATGCGCAGGACGATCCCGCGGCGATCGCGGCGCGAGCGGACGTGCTGATCGACTTCTCCGCCCCCCAGGCGCTCGAAGCACATCTCGCCGCCGCGCGCGCGGCGGGCAAGCCGATCGTGGTGGGGACTACCGGCCTCTCGCCCCAGCATCACGCGCTGATCGATGAAGCCGCCAGGGACATCGCGGTGCTCCAGACCGGCAACACCTCGCTCGGCATCGGCCTGCTCCAGCGGCTGGTGCGCGAGGCGGCGGCGCAACTCGGGCCCGACTGGGACATCGAGATCGTCGAGATGCATCATCGCCACAAGGTCGATGCGCCCTCGGGCACCGCGCTGATGCTCGGCAAAGCTGCGGCGGCGGGCATGGGTACGACGCTGGCCGAAGCCGAAGTCACCGATCGCGCCGGCACGGTGGGCGCCCGCGCCTCGGGCACGATCGGGCTGGCGAGCCTGCGTGGTGGTTCGGTGGTGGGCGATCACAGCGTGGTGTTCGCCACCCAGGGCGAGCGGATCGAGCTCACGCACCGTGCGGACGACCGCGCGATCTTCGCACGTGGCGCGGTGAAGGCGGCGCTGTGGCTCGCCGGCAAGCCCGCCGGCCGCTATTCGATGGACCAGGTGCTGGGCGGGTGAAGCGCGAAGACGTCTTCGAGTTCTTCTCGCGCCTCGCCGCGGACAATCCGCATCCCGAGACCGAGCTCGAATATGTCAACGACTTCACGCTGCTGGTCGCGGTGGTGCTCTCGGCCCAGGCGACCGATGCCGGGGTGAACAAGGCGACGCGCGCGCTGTTCCGCGAAGTCGATACGCCGGACAAGATGGTCGCGCTCGGCGAGGATGGCCTCAAGCAGCACATCAAGACGATCGGGCTGTTCAACACCAAGGCGAAGAACGTCATCGCCCTGTCCGAAGCGCTGATCCGCGATCACGGCGGCACGGTGCCGGCGGACCGCGATGCGCTGGAGGCGCTTCCGGGCGTCGGCCGCAAGACCGCGAATGTGGTGATGAACACGGCGTTCGGCGCGGAGACCTTCGCCGTCGACACGCATATCTTCCGCGTCGGCAACCGGACCAGGCTTGCGCCGGGCAAAACGGTGCTCGCGGTGGAGAAGAAGCTGGAGAAGGTGGTTCCCCAGCCTTTTCGCCTGCACGCGCATCACTGGCTTATCCTGCACGGCCGCTACACCTGCAAGGCACGCACCCCCGAATGCTGGCGCTGCGTCGTCGAGGACCTTTGTCCCTACAAGCCCAAGACCACCGCGCCAAGGAAGCCGAAGACGGCACCCGCGCATTGAGGGGCTGGCGCCGCCGCAAAGGCTTTGCTAGGCGCCCTGTTCCAGGCACCCGTAGCTCAGCTGGATAGAGCGCTGCCCTCCGAAGGCAGAGGCCACAGGTTCGAATCCTGTCGGGTGCGCCAAATATGACCATAACCCATTTAAATGACTTGCTTATTCTAGCAGGGTGGGCCCTTTCATAAGGTTTCTCATAAGGAGCGCTTAAGCGGCCAAGCCCTCGCCTATTACCCCATTGAAGCATCCGTGCAGGTTTTGCGCCCCAAAATCAGTCATCAGCGCGCGTCGGCCGGCATTCTGCAGCAACGCGCGTTCAGTTCGGGGGCAGCGCAATTCGCGCCCGGTATGCCGCTTAATGCGCACATCCTTGCCGTCGTGGACGACGCGCCCGGCGGTCAGGCCGACCCTTAATCGGCGCGGCCTTGCGCATCAACGACGGCGTAAATCTTGGTGCTGAGCCCCCTCGCGATCGACCAAGACAGTGATCAGCCCCCTCGCGCAGAACACCGGGGACAAGATTGGTGGTGGCGAAGGGTCGGCGGTCGAGGACCTTGCGTAGCGGGATTCGCCGCCTTCTGCGACACAACACACAACCACAATAGATCAATCCATTATGGTGGGTTCTTCCTTTGGTTGAACGCTGCATCGCAAAAATACTCGGCAAGTTGGGGTCCGTTCCAAGGCGCCTTGCGACTTTGGGGGACTCATGAGATCCTTTAGCGGGTTGGCCATATGTGCACTTGTCTCGACCGCAGCACAGGCTGGCGAGACGATCACTACACCTGTGACGCAGAAGGGCGGCTGTGAAGGTCGAGCGTTCGGGCGGCGTCAACAATGGCGTCAAAGCCGAAGATACCCATGACAAGGCAAACAACCGCAAGTCTCTGAAGGTCACCGGCTCTCCCAACCTGGCGCCCTGATCGGGCGGGGCGCGGTCCGCGCCTCGCCTCTCCCATCGCAAAAGAGGAAACTTATGCTGAACCATGTCGGGGCCGCGCGCCCGGGCGGCCGCCGTGCCGTGTCGAAACTGCTTGCCTACTCCATTCTTGCTGCCACGGCAGTTGGCGGGAGTGTGCAGGCCCCGGTTGTGAAGGCACGAACCGCCGCAGTCGTGCCCGTCCGCGAGACGATCGATGCGAACGGCGTGGATCTGTTCCTCGGAACGATGAACGCCGATGCGCCAGCGCTGTCTGCCAGCCAGTCCAGCGCGCAGGGGCTCTCCTATCGGAAACTCGTTCGCGGCAGCTCGTGATGGGGCGACAATCTGATGGCCGAGCTGACCGTCTCCGGCAGCACGGTGTATATCTATGCGGGCGGGAAGACGGATCGCTTCACCGTCTCGGGAGGCATCTGCACGGGCACCGAAGGGAACGGGACCAGCCTGTCGCTGAGCGGCAGCGTCTGCACCTATGTGATGGCGGACGGCAGCGTCGCGCACGGTGACGTGCATTGTGTCGGCCGCCACGGCGCCGCCGCTGATCGTGGCGATGCGCTTCACCTCGCCGGGAAGGTTGGCGGGCGCGGTGGTGGCGACGATCGGCGTGCCGGACACGCCGACCTGGGCAATGGTTACCGCGTTGGTGCCATTATGCTGGGCATTGACCAGGGCGGCGCGACCCGCGTCGGTGACGATGAACTGGATCGACGGCATGCAGGTCTCCGGTCAGGCCGCAGGGGCTTCGAGCCGAAGGCGGGCGAAGATGGCGGGGCGAACGGCGCCGGCGATGGCGAGCGGCCGCGCGAGGTTCACGCCCTGGGTGTAGGTGAAGTGGGAGCGCACCGGCTTGGTACGGCGAACCTCGGCGATAACCGCGTCGGCAAAGGCCGGGCTGGTTTCGGTGCCCCCATCTCCCGAGAGGGTGATAGCAAGGTCGAAAGTGTGCGGCGCGCCGCGAGGCTCGGTCGGCCACCATTCACGCAAAGCGACGGCACCGCCGAAGCTCTCCACGACGGCGCGAACCGATTCAGAAGTGCCCTTGCGACGCTGGATCTCCATCGCGCGGCGGACGCGCGAGCGCTTGACGGCCTCGGGCCAGTCGCTCGACCAGCTGTCGATGGAAAGCGCCCAGGCGAGATAGGGCAGCAGGGGCAGGGAGCAATTGTCCGGCGAGACCAGGTCACGAAGCAGCACAGGCATGGCCATCATGCGGGCCATCACCCGCTCCAGCGCGCGCTCGAGCGGCGTGGAATTCGGCGGGAGCAGGCTGGCCATTACTCGCCGACGCCCGCGTGCGTGATGTTGATCGCGGTGCACCAGCTCGCGCTTTCGCGATCGATGACGATATCGGCCGCCGGCGAAGTGAGGACAACGTTCTGCACGCCCTCACAGTGGAGGGCGCGGAAGATGCCGGACCTTGTTACGTCCAGGCCGAGCCGATGCTGCTTTTCGCGGTAGGCCTCGGCGCCTCGGATCGACTCCGCGAGCACGATCGATCCATCGGGCCCGGCATAGGTCGTGATCGACGCGGTGATCGCATAGGGCACGATCGTGGCCGCCTGGACGGTGACCGCGTCGGTAAGGGGACGCCGCGTCTCGTCCGAGACGTGCAGGTTCACCAAGTCAAGCAGCTCGGCCGAGGGCGTGCCGTTGCCGGCGCGGGCGAGCACGGTGACGAGCACTTCACCTGGGGCCGGGCTGATTGCCGAAGCGTCCAGCACCTCGCCCGAGGTGGAAAGCGCGTGATAAATGTAAGCGCCTTCCGGCCCAGCGACCGAATAGCCCTCGGGCGCGAGGACCAGGCGGCGGCGCAGATCGATGTCGCTTTCGTAGGTGGGCGGGATGCCGCCAGCGGGGTTGCCTGGGTCGATCACCAGGCGGGTGACGCTCATCAGCGCGGCAAGATTATCGAGATCTGCGCCGACTGCGTAGCCGGCATCACGGCCTTGGCGGCGTCGTTGACCCGCCCGCGCATCAGGAATTCGCGGTAGGCGGCGACCTGAAGGACGCGCATTGCCGGATCGGATTCGACCAGGGCGTCGAACACCTCAGGATCTTCCGGCCCGAACAGGCCCTCGAAATCCACCAGCCATCCGGCGAGGATCTGCTCGTAGCTGAGCTCTTCGATCACGCTCGGAACCGGCAGGCGCAAGAGATCGACGGCGGTGAAGGTGGCGGAGGTGTCGACCATGCCACTATTTCGGCTTGGCGCGGGCTGCGCGGCTAGCGTGTGGGCTAGTAGAGTGCGGTTCTACTAAGGAAGAATCTAATGGGTTCCAAAGTGGTGAAATTTAGATCGCTTACTGTTTGCGAACCTTCAAAATCATCTAGGCAAGTGCAATCCCTAAGCCATCATCAAACTTCCCCGATGCGAAATCCGAAAAGAATTGTAACAAGCTGGTTTGAGTAAATATCTTTCCTAGGCTGCTCCAAATCTTACATTCTCCATCCCCGAAATATCCATAATATACGTCGCTTGAGAATGAGAAGTCGGCGAAGGGCAATAACAACTTTCCCTCTACTAATAGCGGCTTTTCAGAAATAATGCCTTCTATCGGCCAAAGAGAGATGAAAGAATCGTTATCAAAGTCCTCTTTAAATCCATTAAATGATCTATAATAGTTTACAATACGCTCATCTATAACGGTTTTTGCTCTCAATTTTAGAGAAGAAATATCGTCGTTTGAGGCTCCAGGGTTGAGTCTCGTTCCGCGATTATGAAGTAGTGTTCTGACGTTATCTGGGGTCATTTTATTCAATCCTATCAAGAATTCTCAGTCGAGCGAGGGCGACGTCCCGCATGAGGTGATTGTTAGTTCGACGAGCCTTAATAAGCTGGTTGCGCATCGTGGCGCGGTATGCTGCGGCTAGTTCAGGTGTATAGCCCTTGGGGCGAGAGAGGAACCATTTTCCTAAAGCGGTCTGGGCTCCATCTAAGTTGGAGCCCCATAGTTTTCCGAAGACGGCATTAGCGACACCTTGGTTCTGCCTCAAATAGGCCTTCCCTGCTTCCGCAGCGATAGCAATTTCTGACTCGGTCATTCCTGCGAGAAATTTGTTGGTAAGACCCTTAATGATGGTCCCTCTAAGTATGCCAAGACCACCTTTAACAAATACACTTCCGGCCGCTAAATCTAGAAGCCAACTTTCGTCGTCTACTTTTCCAGTTGCTAGAATTTGTATGCTTATAATTTCTTGAGATTTTACATATCTGGTCGCTATTGCGACGTGAGTTCCGTTGGAATCTGCACCCAAAGAGACTTGTTCTGTCTCTTGGCAAATAATGCTTCCTGTCGGGGTCTCGCACCGAGTGCCCGATGGGTCTTTGCTGTTCAGTGGATCGCCGCCGACATAATTGTACAGATTGATCTGATCTTCATAGCCAATAGGATCAGTTTGCATGAATCTGCCAAGCATTGGGGAGTATATTCGTGCCTTATAGTAATACATCCCCAGCTCAGGAATCCACGCCTGGCCAGTGTATTGGAAGCGTCCGGCGTTACCGCTTCCCGGCACGCCATATTCATCATAGCGGTTGATATTTGAGCGGTTGCCCCAGCAATCGGCTGTCGCGACGATTGAACCTTGCTGGTCGGCATGAAATACTTTGGTTCCTGAGCAGTTCATTGCACTGCCCTCATCCCACAGGATCGGCTCGTCCTCGCCCGGCCCAAACATATAGCGTCGCAACAATGTCCCGCTGTTGCTGAACTCGGCAACCAGATCGTCGCCGTCATAGAGGAATTGCGTCACCCCTGCCGCGCCGCCCCAGGTCTGATAGAGCCGCCCCAGCGGATCATAGAGCAGATTGGCACCGGTAGAGGCCACCACCAGTCGATTCTCGGCATCATAGGTATAGGCGGTGCCGCCGTCCGAGGTCAGATTGCCGTTGGAATCATGGCCGTAGGTGTTTCCTCCCACAGCGGCATACTGATTGAGGCCATTCGGCACATAGGTGCGACTGGTGGCCGAATATGCGTTGAATGAGAAATCGGTATTGTCGCGGCTGAAGCTGGCGATCTGGCTGGCCGCATTATAGCCGAACGTCGTATTCAGATTGCCGACATTGCCGGCGAACCGCTGGCTCTGGCCCGAAAGGCGCGAAATCCCATCATAGCTATAGCCCGTATAGCTGGACGCGCGATTGATGTCGCTACGCCGCCCTTGTGCGTCGTAGGTGATCTGCATGAACGGCACGGTGCCGCTGCCGGGAGCCCACCAGTCAGCGTGCAGCATTCGATCCAAGCCGTCGTAGGTGTAAGCAAAATAGACGCTGTCCGGATGTGTTATCTGCGTGCGGTTTCCATCGGCGTCGTAGCCGTATGTGAGCGTCCGGCTCACGCCCCCCATCGCGGTCGTGCTGCCAGTCAGCCGCCCGAATCCATCATAGGCATTTAGCACCGCATCGCTGCCCGAAGGGCTGTCGAAGCGCGCCGCGGTTTGCAACCCGCGGGCATCATAGCTGTAATAGACGTCGCGGGTCATCGAAGACGGTACGTTGGTGCAGGCATAGCCTGATACGCAGGCATCCGGCACTGTCTTCACCGTCATCCGGTTCAGTGCGTCATAGGTGAAGCCGAATACCCGACCGTCGCGCTTGCGCGCCGTGGTCCGATTGCCGTTTGCGTCATAGCCATAGGCTTCATAGTCGTTGGCATTGACCGCCCCCGCAGTCGACATCGATGTCGCAGGCGTTGCCGGGTTAAAGCCGCTTGGCGCGCTTGCAGATGGAAATTGCCACTGGGCTTGGCGATCGAACTCGTCCCAGGTCAGCCGCGCCTTGTTGCCGTTGGCATCGACGACATATTCCTGCTTGCCGTTGGGCGTATAGCTGTAGGTGACATAGGCTTGCTCGACGCCCGTCGCGGTCGCCTTGCGCACTTGCACCAATTGGCCGGCATCATCGTAGATGTTCTTTGTGATCCGGTCGATCGGATTGGAAGGGTTGGTCTGATCGCAAGCGCTGGCCGGGAGGCTGCCGAACGATCCCGGATTCATCCGCACTGCTGTGCACTGCAGGCGGCCAACCACGTCGTAGCCATACTGCGTTACCTGATAGACCGTGCCTCCTGAGGACAGGCTCTCCTTCACCTTGCGATCGAGCAGGTCATAGAGGGTGTCGACTGTCTGATGAATGGAGAAGCCCGACCAATTCGCCGGAGCTATTGTTTCGGACTGCCAGGCTGAGAGCTCGCCTTTCTCCACCTTCACGAGGCGGCCTTCGCCGTCATACGTGTTGCGCACTGCGAGGTGATGGAGTGGTCCGGCACCATCTGGGTCCGGCTCAATGGTGCCCATGATCCGATGCCGCAGGTCATAACGCATTCCGACGGTGAAATCGGATGCCGCCAGCTGTGCGCTAGCAGCTATGGGCGTGAAAATAGCAGCCAAGCAAATTAGCCGAGCGACGATCTTTTCCATGGTTGCAGCCCCCTGCATGCGGGTCACGAGCAGCTCGACAAGCCGGCACGCGGCTTGGTCTCGAAGATCTTGTTGCCATACTCATCGTAGCCGTAGCAGGTGCGCAGGCTGATCCCGCCCGAGCTGACCACGACACCACGCACCAGCAGATTGTCCGCAGTGCCGTCAGGACCGTATTCATAAGTAGTGACGGTAACTGGTTGAGCCGGGTCGCACGTCGCGGTGCTGCTTCCGGCATAGGTCTGGCAAAGCGTGTCCGTGGATGGCAACCAGATCGGCGAACCCGCTGCGACCAGTGAACCGCCTGAATTCTTCACATAGGCGTATTTTTGGACATAGGTATGCAGCTTGAGGGGGCGTGCCTGGCCGCTACCAGGAGCGGGCTGCATCTCGCTGAGCGAGCCACCCCAACCGGCGTAGGTGAAATCGGTTTGATTGCCCTTGGGGTCCTTGATCCAAACCGGCTTGGCGCAATTCTGGTAGGTGCCGCCCCCAGTGAAACAGCTTCCATAGCCATATTCCTTGATCAGGTTCGGCGAGCTGGATCCTGTCTTGGGTACCACTGTCTCCTTCGACACACTGAAGAATGGGCCGTCATACATAGCCTGATATTTGTTCCCCTCGGGCATCGCCGCCTCAAGGAGCAGGCTGCCTTCCGAATACGGCGTGCCCGTATAGTCGAATTCGATGCCCCCCTCGAAACGGTAAGACGTCGTTCGCCCATTGGGATCTGTGATGGTGTAGGGGGTCGACTTCGTGAAGGTGAAGTTAGTCGTCTTGCTAGCGGGATCCGTCACATAACCGGAATTGCCGCCATCGGTCGGCTCGTCAGGTGATTCCGGATTATTGATGAGGTCCGGCCGCGATCCCTGGACCGTCCATACCGAACCGTCCGCCATCGTCTGAACGGTGTGTGTCGTACTCGAATCATAGCTATACGACATCGCCATCTTGCAGCCGGAATAGCCGGCTGGCTGCACGCAGGGGATGCCGTATGCCACGTTCCCAGGGTAGCTGGTGACCTGTCCATCTACGCCAGTCACACTGGTCAGGTTGCCACTTCCATCATAGCCGTAGCTGACCTTGAGGGTAGCGCCGCTGCAGGTGCTGTTGGCATCGACGTAGGACCGCGACAGGTTGAAACCGCACGCTGCGGTGACGTCGCTGGCGCCGTTATAGTCGAATACGATCGCATAGCCGGAGGAGTCGCTGACCAGCTTCAGCTGTTTGCTGGCATTGTAGCTGAAGGTCTGCGTGCGACCGTCTGGAAAGACGATTTGCGTGACACGCTGTCCAATCGTCACTCCGGCAGCGGGAATCGCTTCCGAGAAGGTATAGATCGCGCCATTGCGGTCGGTATAGACATAGTGCCCCGTCGACCAGCTCGTCCCGCCGCTCCACGACAGGATGCCCGATCGCTGTGCGTCGAGATTGGCGGCAAATATGTTCGCGAGGTTGTTTGTCGGCTGCGCATACACCCCGCTCGCGCTGGCGCCGATATGCACGACCGGGCGATAGCGAGCAGGATAGTTCCACGGCGCACCGGTTGGCGACCGCATGTTCGCGGCGACATAAATGTCGAAGCTGTGGGACATGTTCGTGCCGATGAGCGGATTGTTCGGCTTCTTGAGCCCTTGCAGATGATAGCGCTCAAGCTTGAGTGGACCGATCACCAGATCGGGGACCGAATACGCGAAGCTCGCATCGGCAACGTTAATTCCGCCAGGCGTGGTGCTGTAGACCTTGGGCGGCAGGATTTCCTGCGCCTGGGCGCTCCACGATAATCCGGAGAGAAACACACACGATGACAGGAGCTTGGCTCGGCAGAAATTCATGCCCCACACCTCGAACTTGGAAATGGATACCAGATGATCCCGCTCCGGCCGGCACGATCGGCTCCTCGCAGCGGACTATTCGGACCGATGACGAGCGGCACCAGCACTGGCGGTCGTCATCGCGCTTAAGTTGGGTCAGTTGTCCGGACGCGAAGCCCTGAGCACCGCACTGCCCGCTATTACGGCCGGCGCCGAATCAGATGGAGCCTTTGTCAGCGCCGCTCTCTGAGTAGAAGTTTGCGCGGAGGTTTGCGTCGGCGTTTGCACTCCTATCGCGCAGGCAGGCGGGGCTCCTGCGCCAATGGAATATTGCAAACGGTTGCCTGCGGCATCGAAACACGTCGCCGTTTTGGTCGCTGTGTTCGGCCCACCGCTGATCGTGGAGCTTACAAGGCGCCCGAGCTGATCATATTGGTAGGTAGTCGTCTCTTGCGCATGAGCCGCACATGACGCGAAACCCATAGCCAAAACGCTCCCGCACGCCAGAACGCGCATAGCTCCTCCTCTGAATCAACCCTGGCGGAAACAATCAGCACGAAAACGCCCGCCCGAAGTGCAGCCGCACGAGTTCGTCAGTGATGAAGCCCCCTTCGACGTGCCTAACAGATGCGAGAAATATTTCTAAAATATGTCCAGAACCGACAATGGGCTATTTTGAAGAGCCTAGTGAGAGACCGTCGATAGAGTTGAAATTTGTTTGGAGGTCCTATTGCAAGCACCGCACCGATTCGCTTGAAGCATAACTCGAATCGGGGGGACGGCTGATGATGTGGTCAAGTGCGTTAAGGCTGATCTCGCGGGGATTGCCGAGCGCCTTTGCGGCTCTGCCGCTAACGGCCGCGGCTCAAGAACTGAGTGGAGACCCAGCCGGCTCCGGCGTCATCGTCTCCGCAGTCCACTGGCTGCAAGGCACTTTGCTCGGCACCGTGGCAACGGTCGTCGCGGTGATCGCGGTCGCGTCGGTGGGTTTCCTGATGCTCACCGGCCGGATCAACTGGCGCTACGGCGCAACCGTGATCCTGGGCTGCTTCATCCTGTTCGGCGCCGCGAGCATCGTCGCGGGTATCCAGTCGACCGCACAAGCAGGTCTCTGAAGTGAACGGACTGGAGCGCGATCCGCTATTCGTGGCGCTCACGCGCCCGCAGATGTTCGCGGGCGTCGCCTACAGCTATTTCGTCGCCAACGCGATCGTCGCCACCGAATTGTTCCTGATCTTCAAGTCGGTCTGGGCACTTGTCGCGGCACTCGTCATCCATCTGATCGGCGTGCTCGCCTGCCTGCGCGAACCGCGCTTCTTCGACCTGTGGCTGGCGCGCGTGAGCCGCTGTCCGCGGGTGCGCAACTACAAGATCTGGCGATGCAATTCCTACCGGCCCTGACCCGCGATCCCAAGGTGATTGCCAAGGAAGCGCCGGCAGGAAAGCACCTGCCCTATGCCGCGCAGATCGACGATCATACGATCGAGACGCGCGACGGCATGCTGCTGCAGATCATCCATCTGCGCGGCCTGCTGTTTGAGACCGCCGACACCGAAGAACTCAACTATCGCAAGCGCCTGCGCGATGCCGTGCTGCAGTCGATCGGTTCATCCCGCTTCGCGGTCTATTATCATGTCGTCCGCCGTGCGATCGAACCCGAGCTTGACGGCACTTTTCCAGACGCCTTCTCGACCCGGCTTGACGCCGCCTGGCGGACGCGGCTCGCAGAGCGCAGGCTCTACACCAACGACCTGTTCCTGACGCTGGTCCGACGCCCGCTCCAGGGCCGGATGGGCCTGCTCGACCGACTGCGCGGCAGCTCGACCACTGCTAATACCGCACAAGACCTGCGCGCGCTCGACACGGCGCGCGAGGCGTTGATCGCCGCGCTGGGTAGCTATGAGCCGCGGCTGCTCTCCGTCTATGAGACGCCGCAAGGCCATTGCTCTGAACCACTCGAATTTCTTGCCTCGCTCTACAATGGCGAGGTCCGGCCGTTGCTGCTGCCGACACAGGATCTGGGCGCCTATCTGCCCTGGCGCCGGATCAGCTTTGGCCAGGAGGCAATCGAGCTGGGTGCCGCCGGCCCCTCCCCGCGCAGCTTCGTAGCGATGGTGTCGATCAAGGACTATCCCGGACAGTCGGCACCGGGGATGCTCGACGAACTGCTGCGCCTGCCCTTCGAGCTCACCATCTCGCAGAGCTTCGGTTTCATCGAGCGTCAGGCCGCACTGTCGAAGATGAACCTGGCGCTGCGGCGGATGCGCTCGGCGGAAGACGAGGCGGTTAGCCTGCGCGCAGATCTCTCCACTGCCAAGGACGAAGTCGCGGCAGGCCGTGCAGGTTTCGGTGAGCATCACATGACAATCGCGGTCCGGGGCGAGACGCTGGCCGAGCTCGATCAGGGCGTGGCAGAGGTACAAGCAACCCTCGCCGATCTGGGCATCATCGCGGTGCGCGAGGAGATTGCGCTGGAGCCCGCCTTCTGGGCACAATTCCCCGGCAACTTCAAATATATCGCGCGTCGCGGCCTGATCTCGACTGCCAACTTCGCTGGTTTCGCCAATGGCCATAACCTGCCCCGGGGCAAGGCGGCCGGCAATCATTGGGGTGACGCCGTAACCTTGCTCGAGACCACAGCGGCTGGCCCCTATCACTTCAATTTCCACCACGGCGACCTTGGCAATTTCACCGTTATAGGCCCTTCGGGCTCGGGCAAGACGGTGGTGCTTAACTTCCTGCTCGCCCAGGCCCGCAAGTTCGCGCCCAGGATCATCTTCTTCGACAAGGACCGCGGTGCCGAACCGTTCCTGCGCGCGATCGGCGGCCGCTACGACGTACTGCGACCGGGCACACCCTCCGGGCTCAACCCGCTGCAGATCGAGGACAGCCCTGCCAACCGCCAGTTCCTGATCGACTGGGTGGCGCTGCTCGCCGGCGGCGCCGATATCGAGGATCTCGCCCGGATCAAAGACGCGATCGACGCCAATTTCGGTCAACCCTTAGCGCAGCGACGGTTGCGCCATCTGGTGGAACTGTTCCGCGGCGCGCACCGGCCGCACGGCGCCGACCTGTGGGCTCGACTGCGCCCCTGGTGGGGCGACGGCGAGCGCGCCTGGTTGTTCGACAATGCAGAAGACCTGACTGACCTGTCCGCCGACACGGTCGGCTTCGACATGACCCAGATCCTCGACGATCCCGCGGTGCGCACCCCGGCGATGATGTACCTGTTCCACCGGGTCGAGGAACGGCTGGACGGGACGCCGGCGATCATCGTGGTCGATGAGGGCTGGAAGGCGCTCGACGACGATGTGTTCGTCCGCCGGATCAAGGATTGGGAAAAGACCATCCGCAAGCGCAACGGCATCGTCGGCTTCGCGACGCAGAGCGCGCAGGATGCGATCGAGAGCCGCATCGCCAGCGCGATCATCGAGCAGGCGGCGACCCAGATCTTCATGGCCAATCCCAAGGCCCGCCATGCCGACTATGTCGAGGGGTTCGGGCTGACCGAGCATGAATATGATCTCGTCCGCACCCTGCCCGACAATGCGCATTGCTTCCTGATCAAGCACGGCAATGAAAGCGTCGTCGCCCGGCTGAACCTGACCGGCGAGCGCGAATTGCTCACCATCCTGTCGGGCCGAGAACGTACCGTCCGCCTGCTCGACCAGATCCGCGCCGAACATGGCGAGGATCCGGAAGCGTGGCTGCCGCGCCTGTTGGAAGTCGCATGAACCGTTGCCCCGGCATCACCGACGGCGCCTACCTCCAGAGCGTCCTGAGCTTTGTCGATTGCCAGGCACAGATGATCGGCGCGGCAGGCTATCAGGCGGCGGCTGCGCCGGGATCGCCGCTGTCGCTGCTACTGACCGGGCTCGTCACGCTGTTCATCGCCTTTTACGGCTATCGGCTGCTCTTCGGCGACACGCCGAACGTGCGCGAAGGCATACTGGCACTGGTCAAGATCGGTGTGGTGCTGGCACTGGCCACCAGCTGGGGCGCCTATCGCACCCTGGCCTATGATGTCGCGATGCACGGCCCCGCGGAACTGGCCGCAGGTGCCGGCGGGCCGGCGGGGCTGCCTGGCACCACCGGCGGGCTGGCCGAGCGGCTGCAGCAAGTCGATAACGCGCTGGTCGCGCTGAACGCAGTTGGTACCGGTCCGGCAGGCATCACCATGCGCCCCGCCCTGGATGCGAATGGCCAGCCCGCGCTGGTCCAGCAAGGCAAACCAGAACCTTCCAGCATCATCGGGCCCTTCGCGCTAGGTACCGCGCGGACCACCTTCCTGACCGCGACCATCGCTGCCTATGGCTCGGTCCGACTGGTGACCGGACTGCTCCTCGCAATTGGCCCGTTCTTCATCGCGATGCTGCTGTTCGAGGGTACGCGCAGCCTGTTCGAAGGCTGGGTGCGCGGGATGGTCGCGGCAATTCTGGGTGCGGTGGCGGTTACGGTTCTGCTGGGCGTCGAGCTCGCCTTGCTGGAGCCGTGGCTCACCACCCTGCTCGAACGGCGTCAGGCGGGGCTGCCCATCGGCGGTGCGACCAATGAGCTGTTCGTCACCATGCTTGCCTTTGGCCTAGCGCTGCTGGGCGGGCTCGGCATGGCCGCGCGCGTCGCCATGGCGTTCCGGATCGGCGCGGTATGGCGCAGCCTTGCCGAGCGCGTCGGCGCGGCCTCAAGCCTGCTCAATCGCACCCAGTCGGCGCCCATACCTGAGCGACGCCAACCTCCTGCAGAGCAACATTCGCGCGCGGCGGCCGTCGCCGAAGCCGTGGCGCGTATCCAGCGTCAGGAAACCGCACTTGCCGGGGTTGGCGGTTCGGCGCCGCGCACGCCGCAGGCCGGCGGCCTGCGTGACATGCCTTCCAGCGCGCCGACGCCACTCGGGCAAAGCCATCGCCGAACCCGCAGCCGGGTATCGGCCAGCGCCACACGACGGGACCGCAAGCAATGAAGAAGCAGGCGCGTGAAGCGCTCGACGCCTATTACCGCGAAGCAGGCAGCTGGGCCGAGGACAATCGGGCCACGCTTGGCCGCTCGCGCCGCACCGCCTGGATTGTAGCCGGTGTCGCAAGCGCGATCGCGCTGATGGAAGCGGCCGCACTGATCGCACTGACGCCGCTCAAGACGGTCGAGCCCTATACGCTGCTCGTCGACAAGCAGACCGGCTACGTTCAGGCGCTCAAGCCGCTGGACGCGCAGCAGGTCAGCGCCAATGCTGCGCTGACCCAGTCCTTCCTCGTCCAGTATGTGATCGCACGCGAAAGCTTCGACGACGCCACGCTTCAGGCGAATTACCGCAAGGTGTCACTCTGGTCCGAAGGTGAGGCGCGCAAGGCTTATGCGGGCTTCATGCAGGCGAACAATCCGGACAGCCCGCTCGTCCGCCTGCCGCGCAGCACCGTCGTGGAAACGCACGTGAAGAGCGTGTCGCCGCTTGGCAACAGCGGAGCACTGGTACGCTTCGAGACGATCCAGCGCGATGCCAATGGCTCGGTCCAGCCGGCACGCGCCTGGGTCTCTGTGGTTCGCTATCGCTATTCGGGGGCACCGATGAGCTTGGAGGATCGGTTTATCAACCCGCTTGGGTTCGAAGTGACGCGTTATCGCCGCGACGCGGAAGCGCTGCCGTCGGCCGAGCCTGCGCCTGCGGCGACCGTACCGGTTGTGGCGACCACTGCGCCGTCTGCTCAGACGCCTCCCTCGGCCACGCCAACCCCGCAAGCGCCTGCGCGATGAGAGCGCTTCTGGCCTCAGTTCTGTTGCTGATCCCGCTTGCAGCGCAAGCGCAGGTCCGGCCGCAGCCCGGCATGGGCAACGCGCATATCCAGACGGTGGAGTATCGGCCCGACCAGGTGGTGTGGCTGGAAGCCGCGCCCGGCTACCAGGTGACGATCGAGCTGGCGCCGGACGAACAGGTCGAGAATGTCGCGCTGGGCGACAGCGGCGCCTGGCAGGTGACCGCCAATCGCCGCGGCGACCGGTTGTTCGTCAAGCCGGTGCGCGAGGGCGTCTCCACCAACATGCTCGTGATCACGGACACCCGGACCTATAACTTCCAGCTCTCGCCGCTTTCGGATCCGCGCCCGGACACTGCCTGGTCGATCAAGTTCCGCTACCCCGCCTCGCTCTCCGAAAGCTCTGTCTCCGCAAGCGAGGAGAAGGTAATCGGGCGTTACCGGGTGCGCGGCAACGCGGCGCTCCGACCAAGCGCGATCCATGACGACGGCGTCCATACCTATATCGAATGGCCCGAAGACCGCGCGCTTCCCGCCATCTATGCCTTGCATGGCCGCAACCAAGAGACGCTCATCAACGGCATGATGCGCGACGGCCGCATGGTAATCGACAGCATCCAGGACCGGCTGGTGTTTCGCATTGACGACCGCCGCGCCGAAGCCGTGCGAGTGGTGAGCGAGAAGTGAGCGAGACCACTCCTCCCTCGGCGCCCACAACGCCAGCGGACAGCAATGTGCTTCCCGTGATTGCGCGGCCACGCTCCGGCCCGCCGGCCTGGGTGCTGGCGCTTGTTGCGATCGGAATCGGCGTTCTGCTGTTCTCGGTTCTCGATGCGCGTCGCAGGGCGCTCAGCGCGCCTGCCATCCGCCCACGGATCGCTGACGCAGTGTCGGCGCCTTCCGGAGTAGCCCCGCTTTACATCCCGCCAGTTGCAGAGCCGCAGCCAGCCGCATTCCCGCCGGCCCTGCCGACACCGGCCCCGATCGCACCACCGATCCAGCCGCGCCCGCAAGGACCGGTCGCCCCGGCCTATACTGCCCCCCCGCCCAGCTATCAGATACCGTCGCAGGTCCAGTCGCCGGCCGCCCCAGCACGCATTGCCACCGAGCCGATGCTGGTGATCGACAACACCGCGGGTACCAGCAAGGCCTCGGGTGAAGCCTCCGGCCAGGTCGCCGGGGCACCCGGCCAATCGGGTGCGAAGTCGGCGATTGCCGGAACGCGCACCGGGGCCGGCGTCCTGTCCAACAAGGCGACGACTGTCCCGCAGGGCACCCTGATCCCTGCTGTGCTGGAGACCGCCCTCGATTCCACCAGTCCTGGCTTGGCGCGCGCGATCGTCTCTCGCGATATCCGGGGCTTTGACGGCAGCCGCATCCTCATCCCCCGCGGCAGCCGCCTGATCGGCGAATATGGCTCGGACACCGAGAATGGTCAGAAGCGCATGCTGGTCAACTGGATCCGGCTGATCCGCCCGGACGGCGCCACCATCGCGATCGGCTCGCCCGCCACCGATCCGCTGGGACAAGGCGGTATCCGCGCCAGCGTCAATTCGCATTTCTTCGAACGCTTTGCCGGCGCGATCCTGCAATCGGCGCTCGATGTCGGCGTCAACCTCGCCTCGCGCGCGGCTGACAGCCAGGTGATCGTGGCACTTCCCGGCAATGTCAGTGGTGCCGCGCGCGCCACCTCGCCTGCCACCATCAAGCCCACGCTCAAGGTCAAGGCAGCGAAGAGCATCTCGATCTTCGTTGCACGCGACCTTGATTTCACGGGCGTCGAAAACCGGTGAGCAAGGCCGCGCCCGCAAACGACACCCCGGTCTATCTGCGAGCCTATCTCGCACCGCTTGCGCCCGTGCTGGCCCGGCCGGACGTGACCGACATCTATGTGAACCGCCCGGGCGAGGTCTGGGCCGAGACCCTGGGCGGCGCCGTCGAGCGCCACGAAGCGCCAGATCTCGATACCGCGACACTGGAACGGCTCGCCCGCCAGATCGCCGCGATCTCGCATCAGGGCATCAGCCGCGAACATCCCCTGCTTTCCGCCAGCCTTCCCGACGGCTCGCGCGTCCAGATCGCGGCGCCGCCGGCCACCCGCGGATCGATGGCGATTGCCATCCGCAAACACGTCTCGTCCGACCTGGCCTTGAGCGACTATGTTGCCGCTGGTGCCTTTGCTGACACCAGCAGGCGGACGGTCGCCGGCAAGTCCGAAACCGATCTGCGTCTCGCAGAACTGCTCGAAGCTGGTGACATCGCCGGCATGCTCGCGGCCGCGGTGAAGGCCCGCAAAAACATCCTCGTCTCCGGCGGCACCTCGACCGGCAAGACCACGTTCCTCAATGCCTTGATCCGTGAGATACCGGCAGAGGAGCGATTGATCCTGATCGAGGACACGCCCGAGCTGCACCAGCATCACGATAATCTGGTCGGCCTGCTCGCCGTGCGCGGTGCGCTGGGCGAGGCGCGCATCTCGGCAACCGACCTGCTGGCGGCATCGCTGCGCATGCGTCCCGACCGCATCATCCTGGGCGAGCTGCGCGGAGAGGAAGCCTATACTTTCCTGCGCGCGATCAACACCGGCCATCCTGGCTCGATGACGTCGGTGCATGCCGACAGCGCCGAGCGCGCGATCGAGCAGATCGTGCTGCTGGTGCTCCAGGCCGGCACCCAGCTCAGCCGCGACGACGTCCGCCACTATGTGCGCAGTACCGTGGATGTCTATGTCCAGCTTGCCCGCACCGGCGGGCAGCGACGCGTGGCCAAGGTGTTGCTCGCATGATTACGCCTTCGCTTGCCGATCCGGGGGGATCGGGCCCGCTCGTTGCCGCGGTTCAGTGGATCGAGGGTGTAGCGCTGGGGACCATCGCGACCAGCATCGCGCTCATTGCGGTAGCGAGCGTCGGCTTCCTGATGCTGAATGGCCGCCTGCCCATCCGGCGCGGGGTAACCGTGATCGCCGGATGCTTCATCCTGTTCGGTGCGCAGACAATCGCTGCCGGCATCCTGGGAGTGGTGCAGCCGGATGCTCCAACGGCATCTTACCGAGCGCAGGCAACCCCTTCGCTGCCTCGATCGATCCCGACACCCAAAACCGCACCACCCTATGATCCCTATGCCGGAGCGGCTGTGCCGCAGCGATAGCAAGCGCGCCCTAAAGCCAGCGCTTCAAACACCGGCGGGCGTGTTTGCGACCCTGTTGAGAACTTGTCGGGTATCCGGCGCGAAACTGAGCAAGGAGTACACGGGTGAATCTCAGGCACCGCTGGTTATGATCCATACTCCGGGGCGATAGTCCCATCTTGATGGGGTGTGTTCTTTTTCAAGGGTATCGGCAGCAGTCAGCTGCGGTGCGCAACCGGCTACATGAGCCAGGCCATTTATTGCTGGGCAATTGACAATCGAAAAGCGTGCACAAATAGGTGCGACCTTTCCGGGGCGGGGTTACCATGACAAAATTTGTTCGTTTCCGTTCACTTCTGGTGTGTTGCTCAGGCGTTTCGCTGTCTGTCCTCACAGCGTGTGGTGGATCCTCCTCGGGTTCAGTGACGTCTCCTGTAGTCGTGGCACCAACTCCGACGCCGACCCCTACCCCAACTCCGACGCCACCGGTCGTCGGGATGAAGTCGGAAACCATAGCGGTGCTGGAGAACCCCTGGTCCCTGGCATTCCTGCCGGACGGCCGGATGCTTGTCACTTCGCGGCCACCAACGGGGAAAGTGAACAATCCGATCACGCCAGGTACGCTGCGGATTGTTACCCAAGCAGGTGTTGTCTCTGACTCGATCAGCGGGCTCCCGACCAATGTCGGCCTGCTCGATGTGGTTCTGGATCCGCGCTACACCAGCAACAAGCTCGTCTACATCTCGTTCATGGAGCGGGATCCGACAGCGCCTCGCGTAGGGCGCGCCGCAGCCGACCTATCCATTGATCCCGCGGGTCTCGCTGTGATGCGCGGGACGCTGGTCTTCGGAAGCGATGGTATCGCAAAGCTTCAGGACGCCCAGGTCATCTGGCGCCAGATTCCAAAGATCGCGACGCCAGCCGGCTCGGGAGAGCCTGGTGGGCGTATGACCTTTTCTCCGGACGGCACCTATCTCTTCGTGGCGGCAGGCGATCGACAGGAAATGGAGGCGCCCCTGATCCAGACGCTCTCCAACACCATTGGCAAGATCATTCGGATCTATCCCGACGGCAGCATTCCAGCCGACAATCCTTATGTAGGACGCCCTGACGCCAAGCCGGAAATCTGGAGCTGGGGACACCGCAATCCTTACGGGCTCGCATTCAGTCCGTCAGGTCAGCTCTGGGAACATGAGATGGGGCCGATGGGGGGCGATGAATTCAACGCCATCGCCTCGGGCAGCAACTATGGCTGGCCGCTTGTGTCCTATGGTGATGACTATAGCGGAACTCCAATCCCGAAGCCGAGTGCCGGCGATGGATTCGCGGCCTCCGCCCTCTGGTGGGTTCCTGTCATCGCTCCTTCAGGGATGATCTTCTACACCGGAGGCCTTTTCGGCGATTGGAAGAACGACGCCCTTATCTCCGGGCTACAGTATCACGGGCTCGTCCGCGTTCGCATCAATGGCTCCAAGGCGACCGAGATGCAGCGAATAGACCTCGGCAGCCGCATCCGTGGGCTCGCGCAATCAAGCGATGGAAGCATCTGGGTTGTCGAAGACCAGCCTAGTGGCGCGCTGCGCAAGCTGACCCCGATTTTCTAACTTGGCTGCTGATCCATTGATCTGATCGGCTGAAGAACGCCTTGCGCCTTCCTGAAGGCGCAGGGCACATATCAAATGAGCACCGCCCTTATTGAAGTCTTGTTCGATCCGCCCCTCGATCTCCATCATCATCTCGACGCCTTCCGAGGCATCGCCTGCCATCGGCCCATAATGCGCGGTAAAGCCGCGTCGGGCGCTTACGGATAAGCGATTTGGAGTAGGCCGTCGGTGTTGGACATCGGCAGCTTAGAGGAAAGATGGGCGCGATCAGAAATGACTGTTCGTGGGCCGCAACCGGACTGGCGGCTTGTGGCTGCCGGAGCGGCATAAGCAGACATCGTAGCGGGTGGTGCGCGTACAACTCGAATTAGGCCGATTTCGAACCGGCCGCTAGTTGCTCGAGATCTCTAAAACCAGACTCGCGTCGATGACTCGCCCATATAGATGTACAAATCGAGAGCGCGTCGACGCTCATTGAACGCGTCCAAATGGTGAACGCACGTCGTTCGCAGGAAGGGCAATAATCCTCCATTTTGAACCAATTGCCTTCAATTGCAGGTTGCATTGATTGGGATATACTACGGGTCCGGAGGGGTCATGCGGATCGAATTTGTTGAAATCGCGAATTTTAGAAAGCTGATTTCAACGAGAATTGGCTTGTCGGCTGACAAGACCGTTTTCGTTGGCGCAAACAACAGCGGAAAGACATCGGCGATCACCGCCCTGCGGTACTTTCTCGTCGATCGCGAACGCACCAGCTTTTGCTTCAACGATTTTACGCTCTCCCATTGGCCGGGCATCGACGCGATGGGCGCTGCCTGGGAGGCGGCCCACGTCGCTCAGCAAGCCTTGCCGGAACCGGAATGGGATGCGTTCCTACCGTTTCTCGACGTCTGGATGCAGGTCGAAGAGAATGAGGTCCATTACGTTCAGGGCATCCTGCCGACGTTGGATTGGGCGGGTGGCCGCCTTGGGGTTCGCGTCAGGTACGAACCAAAGGACCGAGAGCAACTTCAGAAAGACTACCTGACGGCGCGCGCGGACGCCCGCGATCTGCAAACGGCGGGTGCCGCGCTTGCGGAAGAAAAAGGTCAGGATGCGGCAAAGTTTCAGGTTGCGATCTGGCCGCAGACGCTGGTCGAATTTCTGCAACGCCGCGTCACGCGCTACTTCACGATCCATACTTACGTGCTGGACCCCACCGCGTGCGTCGATCCGCTGCACGGTCGGGCTCAGCCTCAGCCCCTGAACGGCAGCGAGCCCATTGATGGCGACCCATTCAAGGGCCTTATTCGGATTGACGAGATCAGCGCGCAGCGCGGCTTTGGCCATGCCGGCGAAAGCAGCATCGACGAAGGCGAAGCGTCAGGATCAGGATCGACGTCTCGCAAACTGTCGTCCCAGCTTCGGCAATACTACAAAAGCCACCTTGATCCGTATGAGAGTCCAGATGCGAGAGACCTTCTCGCGCTCAAGGCGATCGAGGAGGCTCAAGAGGCATTCAACGTTCGTCTCAGCGATGGCTTTGAAAGCCCGCTCAAGGAAA
This sequence comes from Sphingomonas sp. OTU376, assembly GCF_038440415.1. NCBI lineage: Bacteria > Pseudomonadati > Pseudomonadota > Alphaproteobacteria > Sphingomonadales > Sphingomonadaceae > Sphingomonas > Sphingomonas sp. OTU376. The sequence continues at coordinate 44,631 of NZ_JASATQ010000014.1, forward strand.
TGCACACGCTGGGCTATCCCGGCGTAACAGATCCCAAACTCAATATCTCAACACGCCTGAGGCCCGTCGAAGGCCTCAACCACGACGCCGCCGTGCAATTTGTCGTGCCGATGCAGGCGGGCGGCGCTTCGATCAATTTGTATCTGCCCGAAGATTCTAACGGTCTCGGCTACCAGAACCTCATTTCCATGGTGTTCCGCCTGATGGCGTTTCGCGACAGCTGGATGAGGGTTGGAAAGGCGCAAAGCAAAGCGTCCGATGACGCGATCATCCCGCCGCTACATCTTGTCCTGATTGAAGAGCCCGAGGTGCATTTGCACACGCAGGTGCAACAGGTTTTTATCCGGCAAGCCCACAAAATCCTTCGTAATCACGATCAGTTAGGAGCTGGTTCTAACTTCGTGACGCAGATGGTGGTGAGCACCCATTCCAGCCACATTGCCCACGAATGTCACTTCGATTCTCTGCGCTACTTCCGGCGGCTCCCGGCTAGCGAACACGCCATCCCCACTTCGTGCGTGGTGAATGTCGGCGAGGCTTTTGGCGGCGAGCAAGAAACCAAGCGCTTCGTGACCCGCTACCTGAAAGTCACCCACTGCGATCTGTTCTTCGCCGACGCTGCCGTGCTAATCGAAGGACCGGCCGAGCGAATTCTTGTTCCGCACTTCGTGAACTCGCATGCAGAGTTTGATAAGCTCGCCGAGAGCTACATCACCTGGCTTGAAATCGGAGGCAGCCATGCCCACAAGCTGCGCAGCCTCATCGAGAAGATCGGACTAACAACGCTGGTCGTCACCGACATCGATTCGCAGGACGCAGCGGGTTCCAGTGCGGCGCCCGTGCGTGGCGCAGACTACACGACGCGTAACCACACCCTCAAAACGTGGTGGCCCGAGATCGAGGAATTGGACGCGCTGCTGGACAAGCCCGAGGCAGAGAAATCCAAGGACTATGCCGCAGAACAATTCACGCTCCGCGTCGCATATCAGTCTCCGATCGAGATTGAGTTCAAGGGTGCCGTGACCGAGGCATTGGCCTACACGCTGGAAGACGCGATCGTGGTCGGCAACATCGAGTTGTTCGCTACACTTCCCGGCACAGGCCTCATCGCAAAATTCCGAACCGCAATCGCTGATAGCGCGGATTTCGCGGCACTCAGCGCAGCCATGAAGGATGCCTTGAAAGGCGGCAGCAAAGCGGAATTCGCACTCGATCTTCTTGAGATCGACAATCCCAGCGATCTGAAACCGCCCAAATACATTCGCGAAGGCTTGCTATGGCTGGCCGCACAGCTTGAGCAAAAGCAGACCGAGCTGGGGCTGGTCGCGATAGCGCCGGTAGAAGCCGAGGCTGTCGCCGATGCCGACGCTGGCGATGGGGTCGCCGCGTGAACGTTGAGAGCGCTCCAGTCGAATCGAATGTCACGCGCGACGATGGGGTCGAGGACGAAATCGCGGCGTATCTCGATCTGGAAAATCCCACGAGTTTCTTCCTGTTCGCCGGGGCTGGCTCCGGGAAAACCCGGTCACTCGTCAACGCGCTTCGGCACATCGCGACAAAATACCGGGACACGCTTCGCCTGCGAGCAAGGCATGTCGCGGTGATCACCTACACCAATGCAGCCTGCGACGAGATCACGCGTCGGCTGGAATACGATCCGCTCTTCGTCGTCAAAACCATCCATAGTTTTGCATGGTCGCAAATTCAGGGGTTCAACTCCGACATACGGGAATGGCTGCGCACCAATCTTCAAACGGAAATCGCCGATTTGACGGCCGAAGAGGCCAAGGGCCGCGCTGGTACGAAAGCGTCCGCTGCGCGGCTGGCGTCGATTGAATCAAAGCAGCGCCGTCTTGCTCGGCTCGATGAGATTAAGGCTTTCACCTACAATCCCAACAGCGATAACCGCGAACGCAACGCCCTCAATCACAGTGAAGTGATCAAGATTTTCGCGACGTTCCTGCTTGAGAAGTCGCTGATGCAGCGCATGTTCGTCGAGAAATATCCGTTCCTGCTGATCGACGAGAGTCAGGACACGAACAAGACGCTGATCGACGCCCTCCTGACGGTTCAACAGGCGCACGCGAGCCGTTTCTGCTTAGGGCTCATCGGCGACACGATGCAGCGCATTTATCTGGACGGCAAAGAGAACATCGAAAGCGCGTTGCCGCCGGGCTGGGAAACGCCCGAGAAGGTGCTGAATCATCGCTGCCCGAAGCGTATCGTGCGCCTTATCAACGCCATTCGATCGGGCGCAGACGAGCAGGTTCAGGAGCCTCGCGACGACGCGATTGAAGGATGGGCGCGGCTGTTCGTATTCCCCGTCGATACGCTGGACAAGCCCGCGATGGAGGATGGGGTTCGCGCCTATATGGCCGCTCTCACCGATGATGGGGGTTGGAGTGACCGCGACCAGTGTAAGATTCTCACGCTTGAGCACCACATGGCCGCGAAGCGGATGGGCTTTGAGCAACTATTCGAGGCGATTGCGCCGATCGAGGCGTTCCGCACAGCGTTTCTCGACGGCAGTTTCGCGCCGACCCGATTTTTTACGCACAGCGTTCTTCCGCTGGTTACGGCCACCCAACGGGGCGACAAGTTCCTAGCGACCAAAATCATCCGTGACGCGTCGCCGCTGTTGAGCAAGGACATGCTCAAAGGCTCGGAAAAGCCGTTGGATCAACTGCGCACAGCACAGGCGGCGATCGATAGCCTGATGTCGCTCTGGGCGAACGGCGAGCCGACTTGCGGCGCCGTCCTGGAAAACGTCGCGAGCACCAATCTCTTCGTTGTTCCCGACAGCCTTAAGGCCGCCTTGGCCGCATCGAGCGCGGAGCCGGTCGTTTCCGAAGACGACGAAGAAGCTGATCCGGTCGGCGAGAATATCGCCGCGCTGCTGACCCTTCTGGATTGCCCGTTCTCGATGATCGCGCCCTATGCCTCCTATGTTGCGCACGAGGCCTCCTTTGACACCCATCAGGGGGTCAAAGGGCTCGAATTCGATCGCGTCATGGTTCTCATGGACGACGGCGACGCGCGCGGCTTTCTCTTCGGATACGACAAGCTGCTGGGAGCCAAAGCGCCGAGCGCCAGCGATTTGAAGAATGTGGAAGAGGGCAAGGACTCCTCGCTCGATCGCACGCGACGGCTGTTTTACGTTACCTGCAGCCGAGCCAAATCCGGCTTGGCGCTCGTCGCGTATTCAACCGATCCCGCCGCGATGAAAGCGCATGTGATCCAGTCCGGCCTTTTCAACGAGGATGAGGTGTATCTTGGTCTGCCGATATAGAGCGGCAAGATTGAACGTGATTCAATGACGTGGGTGGTGGCATGACTCAGATGCACCTGCGGCAATTGGAACACCGCCTTGCGATCGTCGCCGAGACGTTGCGCGAGGAGTTTCCAGACGACTTTTACAAACGCTGTTCCTACGCGACATTCGGCACACTCGCGTTGCTGCGCGAAGCTGGCGAGCGCGCATGGGCGGTCGGCGGGGAGTCGGTGGCTTTCATTCTCTCGAAAGACGCCAAGACGCCCAGCATGAAAGGCTTTGCCAGCGATGGCCAACGCTTCTCGCATTTCTGGGTCGAAACCGCGGATCGGCTGATCGACGTGAGCACGTACTTTCTGCCGGAAGACGCGACGTTACCCACCACGCCGATGCCCGCCGTTGCGTGGGATAAGTCGAGCGAGCTGCCCCGTTACCTGCGATACAAAGAGCTGGCCGTCATTCCGGAAGGTCAGGAAATGGATGGCCAGTCGATCGTTTCCCAGCGCGGCAAAATCTTTGTCGATCGATGCCTGGCACGGCTGGCCAATCAAACGGAATTGATGAAGTTTCCGACGTGGATCGTGACGGGTCGGCCGTCAGTGGCCATCGCGGCAAAACGCGGAAATCTCTGGGCGATCGGCGCAGAAAAATTTGACGGGTGGGTCGATCCATCGACGCTTCCGTTCTGACGCCGCTGGCAGCCTGCGACCCTCAGTCCGCGAATAGGCCGGGCAGCGGGTCCGGCGCGCTGATCGCCCATATGTTCTTGGTCGCGTGCCCTTTGCTGTTCGGGTCCGCGAACAACACGCCGCCATAGAGCCGATATCGCCAGATGGTCAGTGCGGGATTATCAAATGCCTGTGCGCCCTCATACTCGATCAGCCCGTCAGCGAGCGTAGCCACCGCGCGCTCCTTCGCGTTCATCGCCAATAGCGGGCGAGTGATCTCTTCGCCGCGCTCCGTCAGAATTCCCGCATTGACGGAATAGTCCTGCGGTATTTGCGCGCCGAAGGCATGGGCGACCATGCCGCGCGTGATCAGCACGAACAGTTCGGACAATTTCCGGCCTTCAAACGGCAAGGCCATCGAATGCTGTAGGATGCCGCGTTCCTTCACCAGCACTGGCCCGCGACCCTCGGCAAGCTGCCGGTGCAGTTTCACATTCTTGGCTAGCCGCCTGGGTACATTTGCTGTCAGCAGATCGGTGGACGCCGGATGGTTGCCGCCAAACGGCAGCAGGGTCAGCAGATAATGCTCGAGCTTGGCCTTGTCGGCATTGCAGCGCTCGCACGCGGGCACTTGCGGAAGGTTGGCGCGATGCTCGATCGGGAGGAACTCCCGCGCGAAGACATGATCGCCCGTGGTCGATCCGCTTTCCAAACCACAATAGACGCAGGTCTTGCCCTTAAAGCGCTTGCTCATCGGCCTCGCCTGCGAGCGGGAAGGGACTATCCGACACGCCGAGCTCGATCGAAATGAAACGCCGCGCCAGACGGCGCATCACGTCGGCTGCGTTGTGCAGCCGTCGCAGTTCCACCGTGTCGTCGGGATCAGATTTGCGATTGGGGCTGGCATGGGCCACCGCCGAACGGCACGCCGCGTAGATGTAGATTTCCGGCTTCTCTTCGCCGCACGCTTCAAGAAATTTGTCGATGCTATGCTGATCGTGAGGATCAGTCAGGATCGGCGGCAGATTATCCGCGATCCATTTGGTCGCCACCTTCCAGCTCGGATGGTGAATTTCGATGATCTTGTAGTAGCCCAGCACGGCATAGCTGATCATGTAATTCTGCTCGGCGTTGCGCGCTTCACGGTACAGTGCAAGCGCACGCCGGGCATCTTCCGATGACGGAATGTCGCGATCGAAGAGCCATTGGTACGCGGTCGTGAACGCCAGATTCCGCTTGGCCACAGCAACCGGAACAGGGCCACCACCCCAGCCGCCTTCGGCGATCGCGTACTGATCGTCGCACCAAGTCATCACGCTCAGGAAGCGGTTGATGACCGTCATCGCTTCTTCCATCGTGAGCTTGTTCGCCGTCAGGTCGATGTGGACCGACTGCACGTTTTCCTTCGTCTTGGGCATCATGACGAGATGATAGCGATCGAATTTAACGCGCATTTCGGTGCGCGGCCACGTGACCTGATTATCGACGCCGATGTTCAGGAAGTGCGAAGACGGCCTAGCGCCAAGACGTTCCCGGCGCGCGTTTTCCGCGTCCTCCTTGTCGTATTCGGCACCATCGCCGGTCGGCGGCAACGGATGCTTGCGCGCCTGATCGACGCGCTGCGCCAAGCGATCGAAGAAGCGGCGATTGAGTACGAGTTCTCGGCTGGCTGGCGCATTGCGCTGATCGGGATCGAATGCGTCGGCGGCGGCACCGGGCTGAAGCAGTGACACTGCTTCGTCGCGCACAAACGACACGCGCTTGCGTTCGCCCGCTTCGTCGAACGTGATCACGGCGATGCCGTTGCTGTTGGTTCCGGCCTCCGCAACCGACAGGCGCACCGCGACCAGTTTTTGGCGCGAGGCTTCGTCCCTCAAAAGATAACACATTGCAGCCGTCAGATCAGGGGCCGCACCAAACGAATCGGTTGGCCCGCCCACCGGTTTGAGCCGGGCGATGACTGCGGCGACATGCCCGGCCCAACTGGGCTGGATGGCGACGAGTCCCAGCACGGCCGCAATGATCTGCTCGTCCGTGAGCGCACGCCCTCGATTTTCACGGCCGCGCGGCAGACGACTGTAGCCGCGCAAGGACTCGAAGCGTTGCTCCATGGCGGACACGTCATCGGTGGTGACGTCACTCGCGCGCGATAGCTCAAGAAGTACCCGTGCGAGTTGCTGCGCGAGCATCGGCTAACGACTTGGGCGCAGCTGTTTCACGGACTCGCGAATACGTGCCGACTGACCAGCGCTCAGCCCGAGATCAAGGCTTAGCTTGAAGAATTCATCGGCGGCAGCGCCGCCTTCCAGCCGATGCGTCCGCGCCAGATTGCGTGCCTTTGAGCCCAGTTCGGGGATATCGCTGGAACTGACCATGCCGCAGTTCTCTACGGCGTCGGTATATTGCTGAATGATCGCCGCAGGCAGGTTGGCGCCGTGGATGAAGTAGCGAAGATGTTTCAGGAAGTGCGGATGGCGCAGCGTTTCATCGTGATCGTTGCCGTGCTTCACGAAGCTGTCCTGGCGCGACTTGCCGCGACCGCCCGGATAATATTCGGGGTCCGTGAAGTAGCGGACACGATGCTCCGGGATACCTTTGCGCTCAACCAATGAGGTCGTGAGTTGATGAGCCAAATCTGCGTTGCGCAGAAAGCCCTCGTGATTGCCTTTGAACGAGAGCGGGTCAAAACTCAGGCTTGCGAGCATCTCTCTTTCGGGAGCAGTCAATTCGATGGTGGAGTCCGTGTCTATCATGCCTTCGGTCTACCACCGCCACAAAGTTCAGGACAGTCCAGAGCAGGAACAGAATTCAGCGCAGACTTACCTTTTGGCAATGATCTGCCGATCCGATCGAGGTCGATAATCACGTAATCAACCACCCAAAAGTTACGCGAGCTGAATTAGCGGCCGCTTTTGGGAACGCTGGTTAAGCCTTCGAATGTCCGAAATTGAGGCGCTTAGCTGCCGTTCGCATGCGGACATCGCTCCGGTGGCAGATTCTTCGGCACTCTGGCGATAACGTCCCTTTCGGGAGGCCCGACTGCAAGCAGATGCTCGACGAAGAATTTGCGGTCGCCCAACATATCACCCGGAGTGTCCACAAGGCGACCCACTGCCTCTACCGACACGGCGGTCACGCAGTCCCGCAAAAATGCGCGTTCCTTCTCGGCTATAAAGCGTCCATAAAGTGGCTCGCGTCGGAAGGCATCGTTCCAAACGAATGCTATGGCCTTGTCTGCACCTTTGATGATGAGTGAGCCGCCGTGATGGTCGAGGCGTACCGTTCCAGCAAGTTGCTCAGGTTTCCGAACAAACGCACAGCCAACCATGAAGTCGGGCACCTCCACAGGGCGCGAAAAATTAGGTAACCCTACCTTGCAGGCGGTCGACAAAGCGCTGGATCGATCAAATGCCACCCATCCGCCCGCCGCGAGGATCGCCGCCGCGAAAATGATGGTCCCTATAGAAAGCGCTCTTACGCAGGTCATGTTCGCGACTATGCACGGTTCGCTCGATGGCCGCTATTGGGTGGGAAGCGGTCATCAGCTAAACATGTGGCTTTCGTGAAATGAGCGCCAGTCTTCGCCCGTCCCACCGGAAAACTGATCTACACGGAAGATAGCCCGGGCGATTACAAAACGAGCCATGCTGTTCGAGGACAAGATCAGTGGCAACGGCCGTGCGGCGGATTTTCGTGCTGCGCGCCGAGATCAAAATTGGTCTTCGGAACACGAAGCCACGCGACAGCAGAATGTCAACGCCGCAACCGCCGCTTCCACAATACAAACTTAGCGCAGTATCACACTGGAACGCCTCGCGGTTTACGACATAGTCTGCCACTCCGTCGCGGTTCAGATCGACTTTTTTGTAGAGCCAAGTCGAGTGAGAAAGAGTCAGCTTACCAGCCTTTCCATTCCAGGTGATCGCCCGACACTCTCTTGCAGCGTCCGAGATAACCGACCGAATTGGTTGCGGCGTTGCTACCTTGGCCGCGCACGGCAGAGGCGCAAGAACGGCAAGGGCTCCGATCAGCAAGCGATATGTCATTGAGCTAAGTTGTCATCGTTGGCGAACGTCCGCAATTGGGGCGGTTGCTACCGATCGCGGCTGCGACCAATTAGTCGGCGCGTTCCCTCAACGGCCAATTACGGCCGTGGAGACGAACCATGGGACATTCACATCATGATCCTGTCGTGCAGTGCCGGCCTGCGTGGAACGCGGGCAAGACTGTCGGGGCAAGCGACCGCTGACACAGAAGCAAATCTGGGCCGTTCGCTTCTTCCTGGATCGAGAAGGCCGCGTTCGTGACAGGGCGCTGTTTGACCTGGCGCTCGACAGCAAGCTGCGCGGCTGCGACTTGGTAAAAATCAAGATTGGCGATCTCGTATCTGGAACCGACATCAGGACCAGAGCGATCGTCATCCAGCAGAAGACCGAAAAACCCGTGCAGTTCGAGCTGACAGCTGATGTTAGAGGAAGTTTGCTCGCCTGGTTCGAACATCGTGGCGGTACGATCCACGACTACGCTTTTCCGAGCCGAGTCGACCATGCCGGCCACCTCAGCACACGCCAATACGCACGACTTGTCGATGAGTGGGTTGAGGCAGTGGGACTTCGCCGTGCCGAGTATGGCACACACTCACTACGGCGCACCAAGGCATCGATGATCTACAAGGCCACCGGCAACCTTCGCGCGGTCCAGATCCTGCTGGGTCATACGAAGATCGAGAACACGGTCAGATATCTCGGCGTCGACATTGAAGATGCTTTGACCCTTGCTGAACGAACGGAAATCTGAGGCTGGGCGGTCCATCCTCACTCAAGATGAGCCGCTCCGACGCCGGACGACTATGCGCCCTAATATCAGTCAGTCGGCGGCGTTGCAGGCTTATCTTCTGGCCGTTCGAGAACAGCTTCATCGCGCGAACGAATTCGATGTGCTGCTTGACCGGCTGATCGCTGGGGAACGGCGTGCCGTCAGAATGCCAGGCACCCCTCGTACATCTGACCGCCTTTATGGGTTCACGGCCTAGACCGGCCCGAAAATAGCAGCGGCGAGGGCGGAGCGAGCCCGGTTCGACAGCCTGGCCCTTGCGGGCGTCGGCATCCGATTGAGATCCGGCGCGCAATGGAGCAGCGGCTACCGACTATAGGCGCCTGAGAGGGAAGCTCAATTGTGAGCGTGGTGCGGGGAATGCGAAAAAGACAAGGCCCAGTCTACCCATTCACCACCGTCCCGCCATTCGGGTGCAGTACTTGGCCCGACATGTAGCTGGCGTCCTCGCACGCGAGGAACAGGAAGGCGGGCGCCACTTCATTGGGCTGGCCCGGCCGCTTCATCGGTGTATTCTCGCCGAAAGTCTCGAGCTTCTCGGGTGAAGCCCCGCCCATCGGGTTGAGCGGCGTCCAGATCGGCCCCGGTGCCACCGCATTCACGCGGATGCCTTCGCCGACGAGGTTCTCTGAGAGGCTTCGGGTGAAGGCCGTGATCGCGCCCTTGGTGCTCGAATAGTCGAGCAGTTCCTTCGAGCCTTGGTACATCGTCACCGACGTGCAGTTGACGATGGCGGCGCCCTTTTTGAGGTGGGGGCGCGCTGCCTGGGTCAGGAAGAACATCCCGAAGATGTTGGTCTGGAAGGTGCGGCGCAGCTGGTCCTCGGTGATATCGGTGATGTCCTTGTCGGGATGCTGCTCACCGGCATTGTTCACCAGCACGTCGATCCGGCCAAACTTCTCGATTACCTGGGCGACGGCGGCATCGCAGAAATCCTTGTCGCCGACATCGCCGGCGATGGTGAGCGCCTCGCGGCCCTCGCTACGGACGATCTCGGCGGTCTTCTCGGCATCGTCATGCTCGCAGAGATAGACGATCGCCACATCGGCTCCCTCGCGCGCATAGAGGGCGGCGACGGCGCGACCGATACCGCTGTCCGCGCCGGTGATCAGAGCGACCCTGCCTGCGAGACGTCCGGAGCCAGGGTAACGCGGCTCCCATTCGGGCTTGGGTTCGAGCGCGCTCTCGTGGCCGGGCAGCGCATCTTCGTGGATCATCTCGGCGGTATCGGACATTGCGGCTTCTCCTCGCTTTGGACAACCCGTCGGCGTGCGAAGAGTTCTTTCCTGCAAGTCAGATGCCGCGCTTTCGCGGGTCCAGCCCCCACGCCAGTCCGTCGGCTCGCGCGCCCGAATGTGTGAGGGCGAGGTCGGCTTGCCGCCCGCCCGTCATATCAGCGGGCGCTCCGTCGGGTCGAGGCTGCCTATCCGAGGCCGGCACGTCCGAGGTCATGAGCTCCGAAGCCGGCGGTCGCCCGTGTTGCCTGGCGGACTCTCCACGCGCCTTGCTCACTGCCTGGCGGAGTTGCCGACAAATGGTCGGACCATCGAGATGCGAGGCGACGTTGGTATAGCCTTCGGCGTTGAGCTTGCGCTCGATATGGTCGATCCGCGCACATTCGCCAGTGGCGTTCGCGCCGAAGTTGGCGGTCAGTGCGTAGCCGGGTTCGACCAGCTTCACCGCGATATCAAAATAGGCGAGCTCGTGGGCAAGGGAGCCGGTGAAGCTTTCGATCGCCTGCTTGCTCGTGGCATAGGCCACAGCCAAGGGAAACGCGGCTAGCGTTACGCTCGAAATCACGTTGACGATACCCGATCGTGGCCGAACGCATGGCGCTTGCAGGATCACCGCTTCATCTGCCGAGCTTCCGATATTAGGCGCAAGAGCGCTACGCCTCAACTACCCCAAGAAGAGCGCTTTTCCCCCCGCCTCGCCCGCCCACTTTTCGTGTCGCTTTTGATGCAATGGGCCGCCATTCATGCCTCTCTCTTGAGGTGACGCCCAAACGTTGATGCGATCCGATGCACCTGAGGCGGTGTTTTCGGCGGTAGCAGGACGCAGTATGCGCTGGAGCGAGCCTGGCCGGGAGCCATCGGGGAAACCCTAACCTTCGCAATATCGGCTACGGATCACTGCTAACATGCTGAAAGGGCAGGAATAAGATGTTAGCTTCTGGAGCTACTCAAACTCTAACCACCATCACCGAAAATCTGTAACAGGCTGTAATTATTATATTTTTCTATTTCCAGATATTATAGTTCGATAGGCTAATCTGGTCGGGGCGAGGTTAGCTAGAATGTTAGAGCAAAAACCGCAGAAATCCGCCGATGTTAGCCATGTTATAGTTTTCCCGCGCGCTATACCGATGCCCCACCAGCATCCGGATTTGTAAAGAGAATTTTTCTCTTTATTTGTTGAGTTCGTGCTGCGATTATAGGCGCATGACGTCTCCGCAGATTTCAATGACGCGCCCCTTTTCCCGCAAGCAATTGAGCGCCGCCACGGGTGTGCCTGGAGATTTACTCGCCTATTGGATCAAGCTCGGGCTGCTGCGGCCAATGGGAGGCGGCGACGGCAAGGGCAAGCATCGCCAGTTCGGTTTTCAAGCGGTCCATATCGCCGCCGTGCTGGCCGAGCTCGGTCGTTACGGAATGAACGGCGCCTCACTACGCAGAGCAGCTGCCACCTTGTGGGGCATTATCGATTTCGCTCGCCGGCGTCCTGACATCACCGAGCGGGATACCCTCGACTGCGCCGATCTGAAGTTGGCGCGGCAGGCCGGTGACTTTGAAGACTGGCTGGCGCTTCGCCAACAAGGCAAAGCCGCGATCGGAGCCCGCGCTTTCGAAATGGAAAGCTGGTTCGACGATACCGCGAAGCTCGGTTTCGAGCTCTACTTCGATATGTTCTCCGAGCGCAGCTTCACGGACCGCACCACGCGCTGGATCGTCGCGATCGAAGCCGACGCCCTGATGATCCTGCCGGAGGGCATGCTCATCGAGCTTCCGCAGCTCATGGGCCTGCCGAGCTACATTTCGCTCAATGTCTCGAACATCGTCCAGCTCGCTTGGGCGCGGCTTGAGGAACTTTCACCGGACCGGCCGGGTGCGGCAACGCACGACCGATCCTTACAACCGCAGACGGAAGAGGAAGACCATGACTCAAGATACGAATGCATCGATCCCCGCCGCATCGCAGCCCGTGGCGGCAAATGATCGCGGCCCCGCGCGCTCGACCGCCCCGAACGCGATCCTGCGGTTGCCGGCGGTACGCCATCGCACAGGCCTGAGCCGCGCGACCATCTATCGCAAGATGAGCGCGGGCGATTTTCCGCGTGCGCGACAGCTGAGCACTCAATGCGTGGGCTGGCTGGAATCGGAAATCGACAGCTGGATTTCAGAACGCCTGGCGATTTGACGGAGTATCCGTGCCTGCGACGGCAGGCACAGCCGCTCTTCTTGACGTTGGAACTAAAGATGCGAGATCGGCGCCAGCCCCCCGGCGAGGAAGCGATCCCAATCTGCCATGAGCGGCCGTCGGCGCTCGATGGCTGCTTCCCGACGATAGGCTCGCTCTGTCGCATCCCCGACCGCATGAGCCAGCGCCTCCTCGGCGAGCTCGCGCGGGTAGCTGGTGCTGGAGCCTGCCCAATCTCGGAAGCTCGATCTGAAGCCATGCACGGTCTCGCTCCGGCCAAGGCGTCGCATGAGCATCGCCGCAGCCATATTGGACAGCGGCTTTTCGCCGCCAAAAATAAAGGCGCCGTCGTTCGGCTCTTCCGGTCGCACCCGCCGCAATAGCGCCAAGGCGGAATCGTTGAGCGCTACCGTATGTTCGACCCCCATCTTCATACGCGCAGCGGGAACCGTCCAAGTACGCAACTCTAGATCGATCTCTGACCAGGTCGCATTGAGAACTTCCGAGGTGCGTGCAGCGGTTAGGATGATGAAGTCCAGGGCAATCCCTGCCAGCGAAGACTTCTCTCTAAGCTTGGCCATGAATTCGGGCATCACGCGCCATGGCACTGCGGCATGGCCCCTTGACGATCGACGCACCGCACCCAGCAACGGCTCCAGATTTCCTGTCCAGGCTGCGGGATTTTCGCCCGCCCGCAGCTTGCGCGCCTTGGCAGCATCCAGCACCGCCTCGATATAGACGCGGACATTACGCGCAGTAGTCGCCTTGCTGTGCCAGATAGGACGCAATACACCGAGGACGTCGTCCACGCTGACCTTGTCGACCCGCATGCCACGCAGAGACTGTGAGTAACCATCCTTGGCCAGGGCGCGCTTCCATCGTGCAATCGACTTGTCACTGCGAACATTGGGTGTCTGCGCCTCGATCCATTGATCAGCCACCTCGCCAAAGGTCAGTATCGCACGCTTCGCTCGTTTCGTGCCGATGGGATCCTCGCCCCGATCCACGAGCTCGCGTACTTCGACCGCCTTCTCCCTCGCGCGTGCCAAGGATACGACGTCGGCGGAACCCAAGCCGATTTCCCTACGCCGCCCATCGAGATGATAGATAGCGAGCCACGAACGTTGCCTGCCGCTCGAACCAACGCGAAGATAGAGACCCGCGCCGTCAGAGTGCAGCCCTGGCTCCTTAAGCTTCTGACGAAGCTGAAGCACTGTTAACTGATTGGGACCTCGATTTCCATGTTTTCGTGCCAAAGCGCGCCCTCCAATGCGCCCACTTTTTCATAAGATTTTTCATAAGTCAAATGTATGCTTGGTAGAGCTGAGCTGAGAGCCGTCGAGATCACTTTCCGATGTAAATCAGATGCTTGCTTAGATCGCTGCGACACGTTGGAGAATGTAGATGACTGCTGAGACAGGGAGTCAGATCCTGTCGGGTGCGCCATTTTCTCCGAGAACTGACTCCTTCCGTCGTTAGCCCGTCAGGCGCGCTGGATCGACCACGACGTGGCGAATCCGCCGCCGGTTCCAGGTATAGGTGATGTGCACTAGCCCGTCGGCCGACTGGATCACCGCCGGATAGGCATAGCCATCGGGCAGCGGCTCGGTTTCCAGCGTCAATGCCGGGCTCCAGTGCACGCCGTCGCGCGATATCGCGATGTTGAGCGGGTAGCGCTTGCCCTTGCCGGGCGTCTCGGGCCGATGGGCGGAGTGATTGTAGACGATCAGCTGGCGCCCGTCCTGCAGCGTAACCGCATCGGTCCCCGAATTGGGGTTGGGGAGGTCGACCGCGAACAGCTTGCCCCAGCTCTTGCCGTCATCGGCCGACTGGGTTGCCGCCAGCACGCCCTGGCGGGTGCGGGCGATCGCCTCCAGCTTGCCATCGGGCAGGAACAGGATGCTGGGCTGGATGGCATCGAAACCCGCCTCGGAATCGACGGGAACCGGTGCAGTTGCCGTCCAGCTCCTGCCGGCGTCCTCGCTGCGCTCGAAGTGCAGCTTCCACGCCCAGCTGGTGCCATCCTCGGTGCTCGACGGCGAAAGCCAGGCACCGCTCTTCAGCACCACCGGCTTGTTCTTGATCGGGCCGAGGATGCCATCCGCCAGCCGCCGCGGCTTGCCCCAGCTCCGCCCGCCATCGGTGGAGGTGACGACCATGCCCCACCATGTCTGCGGGCTCGGGCCCAGCTTGTAGTAGAGATGCAGCGGCCCCGCCGGATCCTGGAACAGGACCGGGTTCCAGGTCGGCAGGCGCGTGCCGTCCGGCTGGATGCCATTGGCGACCGATTTCGGCGTCTCCCACCCCTTCGCGCCACGTCGGGCAAACCAGATTTCCACATCCGGATTGCGCTCATGCGTGCCGCCGAACCAGGCGGCGGCGATCGCGCCATCCCGGGTCTGGACGATCGTCGAGGCATGGCTCTGGGGATAGGGCGCGCTCTCATAGATGAACTCGCGCAGCAGCACGGCACCCTGCTGATCAGCCGCTTCCCGGGAAGCGGCGGGAAGCGTCGCTGGAATCGACAGTGCCAGGGCAAGCATCAGGACGCGGATCATCGGGGAACTACCTTTATGCGAGCTACAGGAGGCCTGTTCAGCATGGCACGGCAGCGCGGGGCAAGCCTTTTGGGCTCAATTAATCACATCAATCGGATGGTGAAGTGCAGCGCACGCACGGAACAGGCGCCTACCGCTACGGGTTCTGCCGTGCGGAGGCACATATGGCGACGACGTTGCAGAAAGGGATGATCGCATTTGCCGGGATCGCCGTGATCGGCGGCGGACTGGCGGGTATGGGCCTGGCCAGCTTTGCCCAGAGCGGCGCATTCGAATTCTACAAGCAGACGCTGCCGCCGGCGCAAGGCGATATCGCCGCCGCTCCGGTGCGCGACGGCTATTATTCGGCCGCCAGTCCGGCGCCGGCCTATCCAGAGAATCCCTATCCGCCGCGCCCGCTGACGATTGCCCGACCGGCCGAACCGATCGACTATCAGCGTGCCGGGCGGATCGATCCCGAGCCTGTTGTCGCCGAAGAGCAGGCCGCCTTGCCCGAACCGGGCCCGGTGATCACGCCACGCCGTGGCTCCTGGACGGCACCGATGGAGAACGAGCCCCTTCCCGAGACCGACACCGCTGCGGACGAAGGCGCGTCCTGAGCGGCTTGCCCCGTTTCGTCCACAGGCGTAGCGCTGCCCCATGACCGACTCCACCAAGCCGCTCGACTATGTCGAGGCACATATCGATGACGCCCTGGACCGCCTTTTCGCGCTGATGCGCGTTCCCTCGGTCTCGACCGATCCGGCCTATGCCGAGCAATGCCAGCATGCCGCGCGGCTGCTGTCCGACGAGCTGAACGACCTGGGTTTCACCGCCCGTGTCGCGCCGACGCCCGGGCATCCCATGGTCGTCGCACATCATGACGGCGATGGGCCGCACATCCTGTTCTATGGCCATTACGATGTGCAGCCGGTCGATCCGATCGAGCTGTGGCGGCGCGATCCGTTCGATCCGGTGATCGAGACGCGAGCCGATGGCGCGAAGCAGATCGTCGGCCGCGGCGCGTCGGACGACAAGGGCCAGCTGCGCACCTTTGTCGAGGCATGCCGCGCCTGGAAGGAAACCGAAGGCCGCCTGCCCTGCAAGGTGACGATCCTGTTCGAGGGCGAGGAAGAATCGGGTTCGAAGAGCCTCGAACCCTTCCTCCACGCCAATGCCGAGGAGCTGAAGGCGGACTTCGCGCTGATCTGCGACACGCTGATGTGGGATACCGAGACGCCGGGCCTCACCATCGGCCTGCGCGGCATGGCCGCCGGCCAGGTGACGATCCGCGCGGCGTCGCGCGATCTCCACTCCGGCCTCTATGGCGGCGCGGCGCGCAACCCGATCCAGCTGCTCTGCACGATCCTGGGCGAGATGAAGGATGCCGATGGCCGGGTGACGCTGGATGGCTTCTATCACGGCGTGCCCGAGCTCGATCCCGCCGTGCGCCGGAGCTGGGACGCGCTGGGCTTCGATCCGGCCGAGTTCCTCGGTGAGATCGGCCTGAGCGTGCCGGCCGGCGAGAAGGGCCATGACGTGCTCGAGCAGATCTGGTCGCGCCCGACCGCCGAGGTAAACGGCATCTGGGGTGGCTATACCGGCGAGGGCTTCAAGACGGTGATCCCGGCCGAAGCGCACGCAAAGGTGAGCTTCCGCCTGACCGGCAACCAGGACCCGACCAAGGTCTGGGCATCGTTCGAGGACCATGTCCGCTCGCGCCTGCCCGCCGATTGCGCGGTCGAGTTCACCGGCCGCGGCCCGGGCAGCCCAGCCGTCAGCGTTTCCAGCGACAGCCCGCCGCTGGAAGCCACCCGCGCGGCGCTCGATGCCGAATGGGGCAAGGCCGCGCTGATCGGCTGCGGCGGCGGCATCCCGGTGGTCACGTCGATCTCGAAGATCCTCGGCATGGACACAGTGCTGGTCGGCTTCGCGCTGACCGACGACAATATCCATTCGCCCAACGAGAAATACGACCTCAAGAGCTTCCACAAGGGCATCCGCTCCTGGGTGCGCATCCTCGCGAAGATCGGCGAAATGGCAAAGGTGCCGGCCTGATCCCGCTGGCCCGAATCGGCCGGCTGGGCTAGATTCGGGCGATGCGGACAGGGGCTCATATCATCGCGATGATGCTTGGCGGCGCGGCGCTGACGGCGTGCCAGCCCGATGCGGCCAAGCCGGTGCAGAAAGCCGAGGCCCATGATGCCCCGGCATCGACACCGGCCGCACCCAAGGTCGCCACCGCGGATGCGCCGCTGCACGACTGGCTGGTCGGCAGCTGGTCGTTCGAGAGCAGCTGCGCCAGCGACTTCATCGCCCACTATGCGGCGGACGGCAGCCTCGACAATAGCGGCGAGATGGGCGGCTGGGCGCTGGCCGGCAACACCGTGACGGAGACGATCCGCGAGCGCTACGACAGCGCGGCAAGCGACGGCGCCGAGAAGGTCAATCCGCCCGAGACCCGCAGCTACACGATCGAGCGCGCCGACGAGGATCACGGCACGATCACCTATCAGGGCCGCAAGGTGCCGATGCTGCGCTGTTGACGGCGCGGCCGCGAGGATCGATAGCGGAGCCATGGTTCCCCTTTCGTTCGCCGGCCATGACCTGATGGCGCTGCCCGAGGGCGCGCTCTACTGGCCGGCGCGCGAGGCGCTGCTGGTGGCCGACCTGCATTTCGAGAAGGGGAGCTGGTTCGCGACGCGCGGGCAGATGCTGCCGCCCTATGATTCGATCGCGACGCTCCACGCGGTGGCGGCGCTGGCCGAGCGCACCCGGGCGCGCGAGCTCTGGTGCCTGGGCGACAGTTTCCATGATTCGGAAGGCTGCGAGCGGCTGCCCGCCGATGCCCGCGCGCTGCTGACCGACCTGACCACCCGGCTCGACTGGCGCTGGATCACCGGCAATCACGATAGCCTGCTGATCGACCCTTTTGGCGGCACGATCCTCGAGGAAGCCGTGGTGGACGGGCTGGTGCTGCGCCACGAAGCCGAGCCGGGCGATCCCCGGCCCGAGCTTTCCGGCCATTTCCATCCCAAGCTGCGCCTTCGGGTACGCGGCCGGCAGGTGGCGCGGCGCTGCTTCGTGGCTTCCGCGACCAAGTTGATCCTGCCGGCATTCGGCGCGCTGACCGGCGGCCTCGACGCGCATCATCCCGAGATCGTCCGCGCGGTGGGCAGCAAGGCCCAGGCGCTGATCGCACTGGAGGACCGGCTGCTGCGCTTCCCGCTCGCCGCCTAGTCGACCCGGGTCGGCTCCAGGTCGGCGCATTCCACAGGCCCCTGGCCGATCACCGTGCATTTGGCGTTGCCTAGCACGCGCACCACACCGCTCGACGTCGCGTTGATCCGGGCATTGTAGCGCACGTTCATCGCCAGCATCCCACTGCTGCCCGAGATGAGCTGGGCATCCGCCGTGGTGAAGCCGGTCGCATCGAGATTGCTCGCGCCATAGAGCCGCACCCGGGTGTGCAGCGCGGTGCCGGCCAGCGTGATCGTCCCCGAACCGGCGAGCGTCACGCCGATATCCTGCGCATCGACGGCGGCGAGCTCGATCCGCCCGTCGCCATTCTGCGACACGTCGAGCCGGTCGCCGCGCATCTCGGCGATCCGCAATTGCGTGCCGCCATTGGTCTGCACCACGCGCAGCCCCGGCACGGTCACGCGGATCCGCGCGCCGCCGGCCAGCTTGCCGGCTGTCGATTCCCAGCTGTTCAGGCCGGAGTTTAGGATCAGCGTGCCCGCCTGGACGCGGACGCCGACCGCGTCGATCGCCGCGCGGTCGCCGCTGATCGTCACGCCGGCCGACCCCGGCACCACCTCCACCGCGAACGGGCCATCCACGCGGAGCCGATCGAAGCCGGTGACCATGACGACCCGCTCGTCGCCCGGCGCGGTGGCGCCGAGCAGGAGCAGCATTGGAGCGAGGGCGAGCCGGTGCATGGCCCCACCCTCGCGCGGGTTCAACGCCGAGGCAAGCTCAGGAGCAATGCGCCTCGCCCGGACCGGTCGCGCTGATCGCGCATTTGGCGCCGCCGGTCAGATCCACATCGCCAGGGCCCGCGATCGAAATCGATGCGCCGCCACTGACATTGCCCTTCAGGCCGCCCGGCCCGAGGATCGAGATGCTGGCGCTCTTTGCTGCGAATTTCGCTGCGTCGATGTCGCCGGTGCCGCGGATCGAGGCATTCAGCCGGTTGCCGCTTCCCGCAACGGTGATGTTGCCGGTACCGGTGATCGAGAGGTCCGTATCGGTGGCAGCGAGCGCGGCGATGTCGATATCACCGGTGCCGGTGATCGCGCCGTGGAAATCGCCTTCCGCCTTGTCGATCTTGATGTCGCCGGTGCCGGTGAGGTTCACGGCCGTGAGGCTGGGCAGGGTGACGCGCACCTTCACGCCATGATCCTCGTGATTGCCCCACGAGAACCCGTGCCGGTCCTTGCGCGAGACGAGCAGCGTGCCGTTCTCGACCCGGACCACAAGCTGGTCGAGCGCCGCGGTGTCGCCTTCGGCCGAGACGGCGAACTGCGCGCCATTGGTCACGTCGATATCGTCGGGGCCGCGCAGCTCGATCTTGGTGAAGCCGCTCGCATCGTAGCTGCGCTTGGCGATCACCCCGCTCGGCTTGGTATCATGCCCTTCCTTGCCGTCCTTCTCCCAGCTGGCGTGGCAGGCGGCGGTGCCGGTGAGCGGCAACAGGGCCAGGGCGATCAGGGCTGCACGCATCGAAACTTCCTCCCGAAACCATGTGTATTGCACAACCAATACACTATCGATCAGACAAGGAAAAGGGGCGGTTTTCAAGGCCGCCCCTCTCCATGGTTCAATGCCTGAAAGCGATCAGGCCGGAACCTTGTCCTTGTTGTGGATAGCCGCGGCCTTGCGCAGGATATCCAGGATCTTCTCGAGCGCGGCCGGCTCGTCGATCTCTTCCATCGCCGCGAGCTCGCGGGCGAGGCGGCTTGCGGCCGCTTCGAAGATCTGACGTTCCGAATAGCTCTGCTCGGGCTGGTCGTCGGCGCGGAACAGGTCGCGGACCACTTCGGCGATCGACACCAGGTCGCCCGAATTGATCTTCGCTTCATATTCCTGGGCGCGGCGCGACCACATGGTGCGCTTCACCTTGGGCTTGCCCTTGAGCGTGTCGAGCGCTTCCTTGAGCGTCTTGTCGCTCGAAAGCTTGCGCATGCCCACGCTCTCCGCCTTGTTGGTCGGGACGCGCAGGGTCATCTTCTCTTTTTCGAAACGCAGGACATAGAGCTCGAGCTGCATGCCCGCGATTTCAGACTTCTGGAGCTCGATTACACGGCCAACGCCGTGCTTGGGGTAAACGACATAATCGCCGACATCGAAGGACAGCGCCTTAGCAGCCATGTGCGAGGAACCTTTCGTGATAACCGGCCCCGACGGGCTCGGCGTCCACCCCGGCGAATGCAGGGCAGGCAGATCGGGGCGACTTCTCTTTGCTTCTCCGGGCGGAGGTGAGTCTTCCTCCGTCGCGCCCCATTTAACACGCTTGCAATAAAATTACCAGCCAAACGTCACCGTTTGTCTGCGCAAAAATGCGATTTCTCGCAGATTTCTGAGGATTTGGCGGCCGGGGCCGCCAAATCGGGTAAGCCTAGCTGCCCGAACCGGGCTCCGCCGAGAAGAACTGCTCGAACTTGTCCGGCACGTCCTTCATCGCATCCGCATCGGCGGGCACATCGCCCTTCTGCGTGATGTTCGGCCAGGATTCGGAATAGGTCCGGTTCAGCTCAAGCCACTTCTCGAGGCCGTTCTCGGTATCGGGCAGGATCGCCTCGGCCGGGCACTCGGGCTCGCAGACGCCGCAATCGATGCACTCGTTCGGATTGATGACGAGCATGTTCTCGCCCTCGTAGAAGCAATCGACCGGACACACCTCGACACAATCCATGTACTTGCACCGGATGCAATTGTCGGTGACGACATAGGTCATGGAAACGGCCCCTTGGAACGGAAAACTGCCGGTCCTGCTATGCCTGTGGTTTCGCTGCGTCAATCATATGGCGCTTCCTGCGAGACGTTCGCAGCGACACTGAGGTCCTGGTAGCAGGCGCGCCCTTCCGCTGGCGGGCCGCGCCGGGAGGGCAGTTGCTCCACCCGGACGACACGCACCTTGCCGTAGAGCGGAAAGGCGATGACGCAGCCGACACGCACACAGGCGGAGCTGCGCTCGATCCGACGCCCGTCGATGCGCAGCGTGCCCTTCTCGGCGATCGCCTGTGCCGCCGAGCGGGTGCCGGCGAGGCGCGCCCACCACAGGAAGCGATCGACCCGCATGGTGCCCGCATCAGCCATGCTTGAGCTCCGCGAGCACGGCAAAGGCGTTGTCGCGCGGCGGCGCCTTGGGCTTGGGCGGTGCGACCAGCCCCTGCCAGATCCAGCGCTGCGGCTCGCCTTCCGGACCACGCGCCGTCCGGAAGCCGAGCTGCGCCATCAGCCGGCCGAGCGTTTCCGCAGTGAGACCCATCGACGTGGCAAGCGCCGGATCGGGCGCGAAGGGCTTGCGCCCCTTGCGGCTGCCATGCGCGGCACGGGCGATGCGCTCGACCAGATCGACGCGGACGGCCTGGGCGCCGAGCGGGCGATAGCCATGGACGAGATCGGCGCCGGGCGCGGTGCGCGGCAGCACCGCCGCGCCGTCGCGTGGGGCATCGGCCAGGCCCATCAGCTCGCGGCGCCGGGCGGCCGAGCCGGGCTTGAGCAGGGCCGGCGCGAAGATGTCGAGCGTGCCGATCGTGACGCCGATCTTGCGCAGCCGCTGGCGCGCCGGCGGATCGAGCGCCTCCACCAGCTGAGCCGCGGCACGGCGCGGGAGCAGGCCGCCAGCCTCCAGCAGCGCATTGGCGAGGGCGCGGAGCGGCGAGCCGGCCTGCGGATCGCGCGTGACTTCGTCGAGCTTGCCGAGCACGGTCAGGCGCTTGCCGATCTGCTCCGCGAACCAGCGATCGAGGCGTGCCTGAACGGCGGCCCTTGCTTGCGGGTCGAGCACATCAAGCGAACGGTCGAGCCGGATGCGCGGTCGGGCGATATTGGCACCGGGCTCCAGCGTCGCCACCCCGACGCCGCTCCAGGCAAGCACCGAACCGGCGAGCGTGATTGCGCCATCCTCCGCCTCGGCCAGCGCAGCGCCACGCTTCCTGAACTCGCCGCCCAGCCGTTTCTCCGCCGCCGCGAGCAGCATGCGCTTGTCGGCCGCCCGCGCCTCGGGCGCGACAGTGAAGCGGAAGCCGGTGAGCGTGCCCAGCGCATGCTCCTCGACGCTCACTTCGCCCTCTGGCCCGATCGTCACCGGCAGGTTCGAGGCATCGGCGCCGATCTGGCGGAGCAGCACCGTGGTGCGCTTGTCGACAAAGCGCTGGGTGAGGCTGGCATGGAGCGCATCCGAGAGCTTCTCCTCCACCGCGCGGGTGCGCTCGGCCCAGTGGATCGGATCCTCCAGCCAGTCGGCGCGGTGGGCGATATAGGCCCAACTCCGCGCCGCCGCGATGCGCCCCGCCAGCGTTTCGACATCGCCGCCCATATTGTCGAGCCGCTGGATCTCGTCGGCGAACCACTGGTGCGGGACATGGCCGCGCCCCTCGGACAGATGCCCGAACAACCGGCCGACGAAGCGGCTGTGCGGCTCGGCACCGAGCTTGCGGAAATCGGGCAGGCCGCAGGCCGCCCAGAGCCGCCTGACCATCGCCGGCGCGCGCACCCGCTGGCGCACCCAATCCTCTTCGGACAGCCGCTTGAGCACGGCCAGGTCCACCGCTTCGGGCGCGGCGCGCAGCACTTCGCTGGTCGGTTTCGCCTCGAGGCTGGCGATCAGCGCCTCGACGCTGGCGAAGTCGGGCTCGCCCTGGCGCCAGAACAGCTTCTCGAGCGGCGGCACCCGGTGCGCCTCGATCGCGAGCACTTCCTCGGGAGTGAAGGCATTGGGGCCGTCGTCGTGGAGTGCGCCGAAGGTACCGTCGCGCTGGTGGCGCCCCGCGCGCCCGGCGATCTGCGCCATCTCCGCCACGGTCAGCCGGCGCTGGCGGCGGCCGTCGAACTTGGTGAGCGAGGCGAAGGCGACATGGTGGACGTCCATGTTGAGCCCCATGCCGATCGCATCGGTGGCGACGAGATAGTCGACTTCGCCCGCCTGGAACATCGCGACCTGGGCGTTGCGGGTGCGGGGGGACAAGGCTCCCATCACCACCGCCGCACCGCCGCGCAGGCGGCGCAGCGCCTCGGCCACCGCATAGACTTCCTCGGCGCTGAACGCGACGATCGCGCTGCGCCGGGGGAGGCGCGACAGCTTCTTGGCGCCGGCATAGCTGAGCGTCGAGAAGCGCGGCCGGCCGATAATCTCGGCATCGGGCACCAGCGCCTTGAGCATCGGTTTCAGGCTGTCCGAGCCGAGGATCATGGTTTCCGCAAAGCCGCGGGCGCGCAGCAGCCGATCGGTGAAGACATGGCCGCGCTCGGGGTCGGCGCCGAGCTGCGCCTCGTCCAGCCCGACGAACGCCACCTCGCGCTCCAGCGGCATCGATTCCGCCGTGCACAGGAACCAGCGCGCCTTGGGCGGGCAGATCTTCTCCTCGCCGGTGATCAGCGCCACCTCGGCATCGCTGCCCTTCATTTTCACAACGCGATCATAGACTTCGCGGGCGAGCAGGCGCAGCGGGAAGCCGATCATGCCGCTGGCATGACCCGCCATCCGCTCGACTGCGAGATGCGTCTTGCCGGTGTTGGTGGGGCCCAGCACGGCAGTGATCGGAGAACGCGCGAAACGACTCATTGCGCCTCCCAAGATCGTTCCGAGTCGCCCCTTAAGCAACTCCCCCGAGTTTGCGAATCGCCTTAACCATGTTGGAAACACTGGCGATTATAGTGAATGCCTCGCTTCATCCGCGCGGCGCCACAGCTCGCCGCACGATGCGGCCCCCAACAGGGTACTTAATTTGACTTTAAGTCCTGCCTTGCACACTGATTTCGTCGGTAGCCGGGGGTTTACGGCACGACATCGACGACCTTTTGGGGGGCGTTACGCCTTGTACCTGCGTAGTGACCATGGAGAGGGCCTGACCGGCGGCGGCGCATCCGCGCTTGCCAAGGCACCCGCACATGGCTTCGCAGCACGGTTGAGCGAGAAGCTCGCCGACTTCGAATTCGCCCCCGATCTCGGCTCGCGCATCGGCTCGCTGACCTGGTATCGCGGCGCCGCGACCTGCGTCGCCCTGATCACCGCGACGCTGCTGCTCGCCCCCGGCTTCGAGAACCCGATCTACGGTTCGGTCCCCGCCCCGGTCTCCGGCGCGGAGTTCGAGGCGACCCAGGCCCAGGCGATCAAGCCGCTCGGCATGGGCTCGACCACCGGCACGCGCATGGCCGCGACCGGGCTGGTCGCCCCGCTGACCGATACGCCCGAACGCCCGATCATCGAGCTCGACACCAAATATACCGGCTCGCTGCTCGGCTCGCTGCTGCGCTCCGGCGTGGGCAAGACCGACGCCAACATGGTCGAGCAGCTCGTCACCAAGGCGGTAGCCAGCGGCGACCTGCAACCCGGCACGATGCTCGACCTGACGCTGGGCCGCCGCACCGACAAGTCGCAGCCGCGCCCGCTCGAGAAGCTGGCGATGCGCGCGCGCTTCGACCTGGCGATCGAAGTCGCCCGCAATGGCGGCGCGCTCAGCCTCAAGCAGATCCCGATCGCGATCGACCGCACGCCGCTGCGCATCCAGGGCACGATCGGCTCGTCGCTCTATCGCTCGGCCCGCGCCGCCGGCGCCCCGGCCAAGGCGGTGGAGAGCTATATCAAGACACTGGCGACGCGCACCGCGGTGTCGCGGCTCGGTTCGGACTGCAAGTTCGACATCATCGTCGGCCAGGCCCGCGCCGCGACCGGCGAGGTCCAGCTCGGCAGCCTGATGTATGCCGGCGTGAACGGCTGCGCCAGCAAGGTGCAGCTCGCGCCGTTCGAGCAGGGCGGCAAGACCAGCTGGTTCGACGGCGCCGGCAAGGGCAACTCGACCGGCGCGATGGCGATGCCGGCCAATGGCCGCTTCTCCTCGGGCTTCGGCATGCGCCGCCACCCGATCCTGGGCTATACCCGCATGCACAAGGGCGTGGACATCGCCGCCCCCTGGGGCTCGCCGGTGTTCGCCGCGAGCGACGGCGTCGTCCAGGTTGCCGGGCGCAGCAGCGGCTATGGCAACTTCATCAAGATCGGCCACGGCAATGGCTATGGCACCGGCTATGGCCATCTGAGCCGCATCTATGTCCGCAATGGCGAGCGTGTCCGCCGCGGCCAGCGGATCGGCGCGGTGGGCAATACCGGCCTGTCGACCGGCCCGCACCTCCATTACGAGCTCTATCGCAACGGCGTGGCGGTGAACCCGCGCTCGGTGTCGTTCACCTCGACCCAGCAACTCACCGGCGGCGACCTTGGCGAGTTCAAGGCACAGCTCGGCCGCCTGCTCGCGGTGCCCGTGGGGCATGGCGCGGTGAAGGACGCCGAAGACTGAAGAGGCGCCGGCGTCCGGCCAATGCCGGCGTCCCGCGCGTTCCAACAGCGGATCCGGGAAAACTCGCGAAAGTACACGAAGTACAGGCCAAGAGCGGGTTTTAGCCGCCGGAATTTTGACCTTCCCGACGGAAACGCGCCGCATCCCGTAACATTGTTGCGCGCGCGTGATCCTATTTTCCCTACAGGTTGAAGGAGCGGCCGGGTGGCGGCCCGGCAGCGCGAGCCAAGCAGGCGAAATCCTACATTGCAACCGCGCCGATCCTCCGGACGCGGATCGAGATGGCTTTTGCACTGCACCGCAAACGCGGTATCGCTGGCGCACAATGGATCTCTACCTCCCGATCGCCAACCTGTCGGTCAATGCGCTGGTCATCGTCGCGCTCGGCTTCGGTGTCGGGCTGCTTTCGGGCATGTTCGGCGTGGGCGGCGGATTCCTGACCACGCCGCTGCTGATCTTCTACGGTATTCCGCCCACCGTCGCTGCCGCCTCTGCCGCGAGCCAGGTGACCGGTGCCAGCGTCTCGGGCGTGCTCGCCCATTTCCGGCGCGGCGGGGTGGACGTGCATATGGGCGCGGTGCTGGTGGTGGGCGGCGTGATCGGCAGCATCGCCGGCGCGGGGCTGTTCACCCTGCTCCAGAAAAGCGGCCAGATCGATGTGGTGATCGGCATACTCTATGTGCTGATGCTCGGCTCGATCGGCGGGTTGATGCTGCACGAATCGGTGCAGGCGATCCGAGTGACGCGCGGCGCCCGGCCGCCGCGCGCGCGCAAGCGCCGCCACCATCCGCTCGTCGCGATGCTCCCCTTGCGCTGGCGCTTCTATTCCTCCGGCCTCTACATCTCGCCGCTCGCGCCGCTGCTGCTCGGCTTCTTCACCGGCATCCTTACCGTGCTGCTCGGCGTCGGCGGCGGATTCATCCTGGTGCCGGCGATGCTCTACCTGCTCGGCATGGGCACCCAGGTCGTGGTCGGTACCTCGCTGTTCCAGATCCTGTTCGTCACCGCCGCGGCGACCATGGTCCACGCGACCACCACCAAGGCGGTGGACATCGTCCTCGCCGCCCTGCTCCTCCTCGGCTCGGTGATCGGCGCGCAGATGGGTGCGCGCTTCGCGCTGGCGGTGAAGCCCGAATATCTGCGCTTCATCCTTGCGGTGATCGTGCTGCTGGTGGCGATCCGCATGCTGCTCGGCCTCGCCTGGCAGCCGGACGAGATCTACTCGGTCGAGCTGCTGTGAGGCGATTGCTCCTCCTGGCACTCGCGCCGCTGCTGATGGGCCAGGCCAAGCCCAGGCTGGTGCCCGATGTTTCGCAACGCGATATCGAGATCGCCTATTCGTTCACCGGTGCCGAGCTGCTGCTGTTCGGTGCGATCCTCTATCCCGGCGGCCGCGCGCCGGGGCAGGACGAGAAGCCGGCCGACATCGTCGTGGTGGTGAAGGGCCCCACCCAATCGGTGCAGGTGCGCGAGAAGGAAAAGGTGGCCGGCATCTGGGTGAATGCCGAACGCATGCGCTATCGTTCGGCCCCGAGCTTCTACGCCATCGCCTCGTCGCGGCCGATCGACAGGATCGTCGATGAGCGCACGCGCGCGATCTACGAACTCGGCGTCGAGAGCCTGCAGCTCTCCCCGGCATCCAGCGCCGCCCCCGAAGTCCAGACGCGCTTCGACAAGGGACTGGAAGACCTGCGCACGCGGGCCGGCCTCTATTACCAGGCGCCCGGTGCGGTGGAGATCACCGACGGCGTGCTCTACCGCGCCCGGCTCAAGATCCCGGCGCGCGTGCCGATCGGCAAGTTCACCGCCGAGACCTTCCTGATTCGCGACGGCCGCGTGCTCGCCGCCGCGGTGCGCCCCATCGAAATCCGCAAATCCGGCTTCGAGCGCTTCGTCGCCCATTCGGCAGATCACTATTCGGTGCTCTACGGCATCGTCGCCGTCGCCCTCTCCATCCTGTTCGGCTGGGGCGCCGGGGCGGTGTGGAAACGCTTCTGAAAGCTTCGGGACTCACCCAATATTTACCTCCCCGCGCGCATAGTTGGGAGCGGTAACGGGGAGCAGCCGAATGGACGGCCAGTTTGGCGCGCGCGGGTTCGATGGCGCGGCGTCGGTTTCATCTTCCGAGGGCATGCCCTCGCGGGCGCCGGTCGAGCCGATCGGCGCGGTGCTCGAGATCGCCGGCTCGTCGAGCCAGGTGCTGATCGATCCCGAAGCGCTGCATGCGCTCGAGGGCAATCCCGATCCCACCGTCGCCAATGCCGGTCAGGTCGGCAGCCAGGTGAAGGTGCGTGTCGGCGCGACCTGGCTGATCGCCAATGTCCGCTCGCTC
Organism: Sphingomonas sp. OTU376; assembly: GCF_038440415.1. Lineage (NCBI taxonomy): Bacteria > Pseudomonadati > Pseudomonadota > Alphaproteobacteria > Sphingomonadales > Sphingomonadaceae > Sphingomonas > Sphingomonas sp. OTU376. The sequence continues at coordinate 72,209 of NZ_JASATQ010000014.1, forward strand.
AAGCTGCAGGGCGATCACATCGCCGCCTATATCGACTTCCTCGGCGAGGGTGACGAGGAGCGGCTGACCGGCAAGCTCTACAAGTTCCGCCGCGGCGTGACGCGCTATCCGACGCCGGGCGCGCCGGTCTTCCCGGTCTCGACCGCCGACCTCAAGCAGATCTACGCCGCCGAGGACCGCGCCCATATCGAGATCGGCAATGTCTATCCGACCAAGGATATCCGCGCCGCGCTCTATGTCGATTCGATGCTCGGCAAGCATTTCGCGCTGCTCGGCTCGACCGGTACCGGCAAGTCGACCGCGGCCGCGCTGATCCTCCACCGGATCTGCGAGCTGGCACCGCAGGGCCATGTCGTGATGGTCGATCCGCACGGCGAATATGCCAGCGCGTTCAAGACCACCGGCGCGCTGTACGACGTCAGCAACCTGCAGATGCCGTACTGGCTGATGAACTTCGAGGAACATTGCGAAGTGTTCCTGACCAGCTCCGGCTCGGACCGGCAGATGGACGCGGACATCCTCGCCAAGTGCGTGCTCGCCGCCAAGCAGAAGAACCGGCTGGCCGCCGAGATCGGCAAGCTCACCGTCGACGCGCCGATCCCCTATCTGCTGAGCGACCTGACCCAGATCCTGCAGCTCGAAATGGGCAAGATGGACAAGGCGACCGACACGGCGCCGTTCCTGCGCATCCGTTCGAAGATCGACGAGATCAAGGGCGACCCGCGCTACGCCTTCATGTTCTCGGGCATGCTGGTGGCGGACACGATGGCGAGCTTCCTGTCGCGCGTCTTCCGCCTGCCGGGCGACGGCAAGCCGATCTCGATCATCGACGTGTCGGGCGTGCCCAGCGAAATCACTTCGGTGGTGGTCGCGGTGCTCAGCCGCATGGTGTTCGACTTCGCGATCTGGTCGCGCGGCGAGAGCAAGCGGCCGATCCTGCTCGTCTGCGAGGAAGCGCACCGCTACGTCCCCAACGAGCGCAACGCCGATGGCTCCTCGGTCGGCCGCATCCTCAGCCGTATCGCCAAGGAAGGCCGTAAATATGGCGTGTCGCTGGGCCTGATCACCCAGCGCCCGTCGGACCTGGCCGAAGGCGTGCTTTCCCAGTGCGGCACGATCCTGTCGATGCGCCTGAACAACGAGCGCGACCAGGCCTTTGTGAAAGCGGCGATGCCCGAAGGCGCGCGCGGTTTCCTCGATTCGATCCCGGCGCTCCGGAATCGGGAATGCATCGCGGTGGGCGAAGGCGTCGCGACGCCGATCCGCCTGCTGTTCGACAGCCTCGAGGACAACAAGCGCCCGGCTTCGGACGATCCGCTGTTCTCCGAACTGTGGCGCGATACCGGCGGCGAGGAGCAGATCCTCGAGCGCACGATCCGGCGCTGGCGCGCCCAGGGGAAGTAAGCCTCAGAAGTCGGCACCCAAGGTGAGCGCGAGACCGGATCCCGGCCTTGCCTCGCCCGCCACGCGCTGGCGCCAGTCGAGCGCCAGCCGCAGGTTGCGCACCGCCAGCGTCGCCGAGGGGCCGATATCGAGCCGCCGCGCATCGCGCTGCGCCGCGCCCCAGGCACCGGCGCCCAGCCCCAGCCGCACGGGCCCGCTCGTCTCGACCGTTCGCGTGCCGCGCGCGGCACCATCGGCATAGGGATCGGCGCGCCGCCGCAGCACCGCGCCGGCCTGGCCATAGGCTTCCAGCCGGAAGCCGCGCCATTCGGTATCCAAGCCGGTAATCAGGCCGAGCCCGGTGCCGCCCGGATTGCCGTCGAGCCCGAAACGACGTTCGGCGATCAGCCGCACCGGCGCGCGTGACGGTTGCCATTCGAGACCCAGCGCCGCTTCGCGCCCGCTGCCGGACAGAGGCGTGGTGATCCGGCCATAGGCAGCGAGGCGATGCCGCGGCGATACCAGCCACGCGACCCGCGCACCCGCCTGCCCGCCACCGATCTGCCCGCCGGGGGCCGCGCCGCTGCCGCCCGCGCCGCGCGCTACCATCCACGCACTCAGCGACCAGCGATCGGGCAGAGGATCGAGGCGCTCGGGGGCGGCCGCGACGCTTGCCACGGAGCGGCCCGGCAGGGTGAGGAGCGGCGGCGGGACCGCATAGGCCTCGCCATATTGGGCAAGCGCCATCAGCGCGAGCTGCACCCTGGGGTTATCGTCCCCCAGGGGCGTGCGATATGCCGGCAGGGGTGCTGTTATTGCCGGACGCAGCGACACCTCGAGATGCCGGGTGGCCGGCTTGGGCACCATGGGAGCGCCGGCGGGGGCGGCACGCGCGATCGGGATTGCCGCCTCGATCGCCGCCGGCAAGGACCCGGTCTGCGGCCACAGGATCGCAACGCGCGCGCCCACCCAGGCGACCGCTACCATCGCCAGGAAGCGCAGCGGCCGGCCCCGGCCGTTCATCCGCCGCTGGCCGGGGCGAGATCGGGAAACTGGTGCGCGGTCTTGTCCCAGCGCGGCGGTGCCCCGCGCAGCATCCGCACATAGGCGAACAGCGCTCGCCGTGCCGCGAGCAGCGCGACCGCGTTGCTCGTCAGCACCCGTGGCATCGACCACAGCGCCTCGCGCCAGCCATAGGCACGCCGGACAAAGGCGGCGCGAACCGCAAGCCGCCAGACCAGCAGCGCGAGGTTCACCCACAGAACCGCCTGCATCAGCACGGAAGGCGTAACCGGCGTGGTGCCCGCCAGCAGATGCCCGCCAAGCGAGGTTGCCCAGCCTAGAATCGAGAGATAGGCGAGCGCCAGCACCGGTATCTCCAGCGTTGCCCGCCGGTCGCGCATCCGCATCCAGTTGTCGCCGATCTGGCGCCAGCCGCCCCAGCCGGTGCGGTCCCAGCCGGCCAGGGCGATCCCGATCATCCAGCGCGACTTCTGGCGCACGGCCGCATCGAGCGTGGCCGGGAAATAGGCCCGCACCGCAACCAGCGGACCGCCCGGTGCCTCGGCGATCCGGAGCAGATGCGCCGGCGCACCCATCGCCGCGAGGGTGAGGCCGAGCTCGTAATCCTCGACCAGGCTCTCGGCATCGAACGGCCCGCCACCGCGCAGATCCGCCAGCCGCGCCAGCATGTCGCGCCGGATCGCGCAGCCCACCCCGGCAAAGGGCAGGCCCGCACCCACGGTCTGCCGCACGACCAGCGCCCGGCCATGGGCTTCCGCGAATTCGTCCAGGTAATGCCCGGCGAAGAAGCGCGAATGGGCGTGCGCCAGCGGCAGCACGGGCAGCTGCACGGCGGCATGCGCGATCAGCCCATGCGCATAGGCGCGCAACTCGAGCGGATGGACGACATCCTCGGCATCGTGGAGCACGATCGCGCTGGCGGTGAAACCCTCGGCTTCCTCGTCCCGCAGCAGGGCCCGCCACAGGGTGTTGAGGCAATCCGCCTTGGTCGTCCCCCCCGGCCGCGGGCCGATCACCAGCCGGATGCGCGCATCCTCGACCGCGACGCCGGCGACCGCCGCGATCGTCGCCGGATCATTGGGATAGGCGCCGACATAGATCCGGTAATCGGGATGATCGAAGCGCGCGAGCGCCGCCCGCAGCATCGCCCCGATCACTGCCGCTTCATCCCAGGCCGGCACGAACACCACAATCCGCCCCGGTGGCACCGGCCCGCCCAGCGCGGGAAGCCTCGCCGGGGGTCCCCGCAGGCGCTGCGCGAGATAGATCAGGTCGACGAGCAGGTCATCGAGGCCGCCCACCACGAACCATAGCGCAGCGAACAATGTCGTCTCACGCGCGACCGCATCGATCGCAATGAGCAGCCCTTCCCCCACCGGCGCAGTATCCCCCTCCGATTCGGACGGGGAATTTAGCCGTGCCGCCCTCGGAACGATCAAGGGCAATGGTGCATTTCCCTCCGAAACGGAGGCGGTTAATTCGTCGCTGGACTTGGCAAGGGTCACGGCTATCGTGCGCCCGCTGCCTGAGGGGGAAGTCATCATGAAGCTTGTTGCCCGGCTTGGCGTATTGGCTCTGGTGCTGGCACCGATCGGCGCAGTCACCGCATTCGGCGACAATGGCCCCCAGGTGGAAATGGCGACGCCCGGCGTCGGCGACGGCGCGATCGAGCGCTTCACCGCCCGGTTCAACGTTCCCATGGTACCGCTGGGCGACCCCCGCGCCGAATCCCCCTTCAAGGTCGAATGCCCGGTCGGCGGCCAGGGCCGCTGGGTCGACCAGCAGACCTTCGTCCATGAATTCGCCTCGCCGCTCCCCGGCGGCGTCACCTGCAAGTTCGTGCTGCGCGACGGGATCAAGAGCCTGTCGGGCTACAACCTGCAGGGCCAGAAGGAATTCACCGTCGATTCGGGCGGCCCGATCGCCCGCGCGGTGCTGCCAAACCGCTATGGCAGCGAGATCGAGGAGGACCAGGTGTTCGTCGTGGCGGCGAACCTGGCGCCCGATCGCGCCTCGGTCGGCGCCAATGCCTATTGCTCGGTGGACGGGCTGGGCGAGAAGATCCCGGTCGATGTCCTCCCCGCCGATGTCGCGCCCAAGCTGCTCGCCGATCTCGGCACCGATCGCTGGGAAGTGCAGAGCTTCCTGAGCGAGGCCGGCCTGCCCCAGTCGCTCCCCGCCAAGGCGGAGGACCGGGCCAAGTCGCTCGCCAGCGTCGTCGCGGTGAAATGCCGCCGCCCGCTGCCCGCCGGGCGCGACATGGCGCTGGTCTGGGGCAAGGACATCAAGAGCGCCTCGGGCCGCACCGCCGGCACCGACCAGCGCTTCGACTTCTCGGTGCGCAAGGAATTCAGCGCCCGCTTCGAATGCTCGCGCGTAAATCCCACTGCCGGCTGCAGCCCGGTGCAGGACGCCTGGGTGCGCTTCTCCGCGCCGATCCCCAAGGCGCAGGCGGAAGCGATCCGCATCAAGACCGCCGACGGCAAGGAACTCGCGCCGATCTTCGGCGATGACGACAAGAACAAGGCGGCGGTCGCCGACCTCAAGTTCAAGGCGCCGCTGCCGGCCGAGACCACCGCCAAGGTCGTCTTCCCCGCCAACATCACCGACGAGAGCGGCCGCAAGCTCGCCAATGCCGAGCGCTTCCCGCTCGACGTCAAGTTCGACGCGCCGCCGCCGCTGGTGAAGTTCGCCGGCAATTTCGGCATCCTCGAAGCGAAGGAAGGCGGCGTCCTTCCGGTCAGCGTCCGCAATGTCGAGCCCGATCTCCAGGGCAGCCAGATGGCGGTCAACGGCCAGAGCCTCAAGGTCGAGGGCGGCGACGGCGAGATCGCCAAGTGGTTCCGCGCGCTCGCCGATGCGGCCGAGGACAAATCGGACGAGATCAAGCGCGGCGACGAGACGATCCGGATCAACCAGACCGGCGCCAAGCCACTGCTCACCCCCGCGGTCGGCAAGCCGCTCAAGATCGGTTTGCCTGGCAAGGGGAAGGAATTCGAGGTTGTCGGCATCCCGCTCGGCAAACCGGGCTTCTACATCGTCGAACTGGCCAGTCCGCGGCTCGGCGAGGCACTGCTTGGCCGCAAGGCGCCGCGTTACGTCGCCGCCGGCGCGCTCGTCACCAACATGAGCGTCCATTTCAAATGGGGCCGCGACCAGTCGCTGGTCTGGGTCACCGCGCTCGACAGCGGCAAGGGCGTCGGCGATGCCGAGGTGCGCGTCACCGACAGCTGCACCGGCCAGCTGCTCGCCAAGGGCAAGACCGATGCCTCGGGCCGCCTCGGCGTCCCCGCCGGCCTGCCCGAGCCCGAGACCTATTCGAGCTGCGAAAACGGCAATTCGAGCCCGCTGATGATCTCGGCGCGCAAGGCCGACGACTTCAGCTTCACGCTCACCCAGTGGGGCGACGGCATCCGGCCGTACGACTTCGACCTCAACTATGGCTGGTCGGCGCCGGAGGAGAAGTTCCACACCGTGTTCGACCGCTCGCTCGTCCGCCAGGGCGAGACGGTGCACATGAAGCACATCGTGCGCACCCCGGTGGCGGCGGGCTTCACCGCTTCGCCGGCGTTCAGCGGCACGCTGCGCCTGAGCCATCGCGGCTCGGACACCCAGTATGACCTGCCGCTCAGCATCGACCAGAACGGCGTCGGCGAGACCGAATGGACCGCGCCGCAGGGCGCCAAGATGGGCGATTACGACCTGACCGTCCTGACCAAGGACGGCGAGGGCAAGGAGCGGACGATCTGGACCGGCCAGTCGTTCAAGGTCGACGAATACAAGCTGCCGACGATGAAGGCATCGGTCGCCGGGCCCAAGGACGCCGCGGTACGCCCCTCGGCGCTGCCGCTCGACCTGTTCGTCGGCTATCTCTCCGGCGGCGGCGCGGCCAGCCTGCCGGTCGAGACGCGGATCGGCTATTTCGCCGACTTCAAGACCCCCGACGGCTATGACGGCTACACCTTCGGCGGCCGGGCCATGACCGAGGGCACCAAGCCCATGAACGGCGAGGGCGAGGACGAGCAGGTCCAGCTGCCGCCGACCCAGACCCTGCCCGCCACGCTCGGCGCCGACGGCACCAGCCGGATCAATGCCGAAGTGCCCCAGTCGCTCGAGCAGAACACCACGATGCTGGTCGAGATGGACTATCAGGATGCCAACGGCCAGGTGCTGACCTCGTCGCGGCGTATCCCGATCTTCACGTCGGCGGTGCAGCTCGGCGTCAAGAGCGACGGCTGGCTGATGAAGCAGGACGACCTGCGCCTGCGCTTCGTCGCGCTCGACACCGCGGGCAAGCCGCTCGCCAACCAGGCGATCTCGGTCGAGCTCTACAGCCGCGAGATCCTGACTGCGCGGCGCCGGTTGATCGGCGGCTTCTACGCCTATGACAACCAGATGAAGACGACCAAGCTGGGCGCCACCTGCTCGGCGACCACCGATGCGCAGGGCCTGGCGAGCTGCCAGCTGAACCCGGGTGTGTCAGGCGAAGTCTATGCCGTCGCCACCACCAAGGATGCCAATGGCAATGTCGCCCGCGCGACCAAGTCGGTGTGGCTGGTCGGCGATGACGACTGGTGGTTCGGCGGCGACAATGGCGACCGCATGGACGTCATCCCCGAGAAGCAGGAATACAAGGCGGGCGAGACCGCCAAGTTCCAGGTGCGCATGCCGTTCCGCGACGCGACCGCGCTGGTCACGGTGGAGCGCGAGGGCGTGCTCTCCAGCTTCGTCGTCGGGCTGACCGGCAAGGATCCGGTGATCGAAGTGCCGATGCCGGGCGACTATGCGCCGGACGTGTTCGTATCGGTGATGGCGGTGCGCGGACGCGTGTCCGGCTGGCAGAACTGGCGATCGAACATGGCGCGCGAATGGGGCGCGCCCTGGTCGAAGGACGGCGGCGAGCCGACCGCGACCGTGGACCTCGCCAAGCCCGCTTATCGCCTGGGCATCGCCAAGGTGAAGGTCGGCTGGGAAGGCCATAAGCTCGACGTGGCGGTGAAGGCCGACAAGCCGAGCTATGCCGCGCGCGACGTGGCCCAGGTCGATGTCACGGTGAAGAGCCCCGACGGCAAGCCCGCCGCCTCGGCCGATGTCGCCTTCGTCGCGGTGGACGAGGCGCTGCTCCAGCTCTCGCCGAATGACAGCTGGGACGTGCTGACCGCGATGATGGGCGACAGGCCCATCTCGGTGCTGACCTCGACCGCGCAGACCCAGGTGGTCGGCAAGCGCCACTATGGCAAGAAGGCGGTGGAAGCCGGCGGCGGTGGCGGCGGCGGGGACCTTTCGGGCCTCAACCGCGAGAATTTCCAGCCGGTCCTGCTCTGGAAGGGCAAGGTCGCGCTCGACGCCAATGGCCATGCCCGGGTGCCGGTGACGCTCAACGACGCGCTGACCTCGTTCAAGCTGGTTGCGGTCGCCACCTCGGGCCCGCAGCTGTTCGGCACCGGCAGCGCGAGCATCCGCTCGTCGCAGGACCTGACCATCTATGCGGGCGTGCCGCAGCTGGTGCGCACCGGCGACCAGTTCGGCGCGATGTTCACGCTGCGCAACGGCTCGAGCAAGCCGATGAAGGTGACCGCGACGGTGGCGCTGAGCCCGGCCTATGCGACCGGCAAGCCGCTGACCGTCGAGATCCCGGCGGGCGGCGCCGCGCCGGTGGTATGGAACCTCACCGCGCCGCCCAAGGACGGCAAGCTGAGCTGGACGGTCACGGCGAAGACCACCGACGGCAAGTCGAGCGACCGGATCACCGTCGCCCAGCAGGTGGCACCGGCGGTGCCGGTCGAGACCTGGGCGGCGACGCTCGGCCGGGTCGGCACCGGCACCCAGTTCGTCATCGCTCCGCCGGCGGGCGCGCTGCCCGGCTTCGGCGCGGTCGAAGTGAGCCTGACCGACAGCCTCGCCCCGCCGCTCTCCGGCGTGCGCGAATATATGTCCGACTACCCGTATAACTGCCTCGAGCAGCGCACCTCGCGGGCAATCGCGCTGGGCGACACGGGCATGTGGAACCTGATCGCCAGCGACATGCCGGCCTATCAGGACGGCGACGGGCTGCTGCGCTACTGGCCGGGCGACTGGCCCGGCTCGGAAGCGCTGACCGCCTATATCCTTTCGGCCAGCGGCGAGGCGGGCCTGCCGCTGCCCGAAGGCCCCAAGGCCAAGATGCTCGAGGCGATGAAGGCCGTGCTCGACGGGCGGCTTCGTCATGAGGATTATGGCGATGTCCGCCTGCAGCGCGTCGCGGCCTTCACCGCGCTGGCGCGGCAGGGCGCGGCGACCTCGGCGATGCTCGGCCAGATCGGCATGGCGCCGGCCGAAATGCCGACCGCGACGCTCTCCGACTATGCGATGGCGCTCGGCAAGGTGCAGGGCCTGGCCAATGGCCAGCAGCTCCGCGTCAATGCCGAGCAGGAGCTGCGCAAGCGCCTGGTCTATGAGGGCACCCGCGTCGATATCTCCGACAAGGGCCATATGGCCTGGTGGCTGATGTCGTCGGACGACGAAGCGGCGATCAAGGCGCTGCTCGCCACGCTCGGCCGCCCCGGCTGGGAGAATGACTCGGCCAAGCTGATGGTCGGCATCGCATCCCGCCAGCAGCGCGGGCACTGGGACACCACCACCGCCAATGCCTGGGGCACGATCCTGGCGCGGCGCTTCATGGGGCTGTATCCGGCCGAAGCGATCGCGGGCGTCACCACGGCGAGCTTCTCGAGCTTCAGCCCGGTGAGCCTCAGCTGGCCGCTGGCCGAGCAGCAGCGCCAGTTCAGCTTCCCGCTGCCTGCCGCAACCACGCCGCTGGTGCTGAACCAGTCGGGTGGTTCGGGCCCCTGGGCGTTCGTCCGGGTGAAGGCGGCGGTGCCGCTCACCCAGCCGCTGATGGCCGGCTACAAGGCGACCAAGAAGGTCGAGGCGGTCAAGCAGGCGGTGCCCGGCAGCTGGTCGCGCGGCGACGTGGTCAAGGTGACGATCAGCGTCGAGGCCTCGGCCGAGCGCAACTGGGTGGTGGTCAACGATCCGATCCCGGCGGGCGCGACGATCGTCGGCAATCTCGGCGGCCAGTCCGAGATGCTCGCCAAGGACGCCGGCACCAGCGAAGGCGTCTCGCCCAGCTATATCGAGCGCGGCAATGACAGCTGGCGCGCCTTTTACGGCTGGGTGCCGCGCGGCAGCTTCACCGTGTCCTACGTGATGCGGCTGGATGCGGCGGGCAAGTTCAACCTGCCCTCCACCCGGATCGAGGCGATGTATTCGCCCGAGATCCGCGCGCAGCTGCCCAATGCCGTGATGACCGTGGCGCAGCGGTGACGGCGAAGGAGGCTTTCGACCACCTCCTCGCCTTCGCCCGCCGCTGGACGAAGCGCATCGATGATGCGCCCGAGGCGCTGCATGCCTGGGCGGGCCGCGAGCGGGCGGCGTGGAAGGAAAGCGGGTGGCGCGGAATCGTCACGCCGCCTCGCGTCACCGGCACGCTGCTAACGCTGCTGCTGGCCGGCTCGGCCGGCTTCTGGTGGGTGACGCGCCCGCCCGCGCTGCCCGATTACGGTGCCGTCCGCGCCGGCTGGCATCCGTCCGAGGCCTGGCTCTACGATCGGCACGGCGTGCTGATCGATTCGAGCCGCATCGATTTTCAGGCCCGGCGTCTCGCCTGGACCCGGCTCAACGACATATCCCCGGTGGCCCGCGACATCCTTGTCGCCGCCGAGGACCGGCGCTTCCGCGAGCATGGCGGCGTCGACTGGATGGCGCTGAGCGGCGCGGCGCGCGACCGGATCGAAGGCAAGCGCGGACGCGGCGCCTCGACCTTGTCGATGCAGGTCGCCGCCTATCTCGCGCCGGATCTCGCCGCGCCCGGCAGCCGCGGGATGCGCGAGAAATTGCGCCAGATGCGCGCGGCATGGTCCCTCGAATCGCGCTGGACCAAGGACCAGATCCTCGAGGCCTATCTCAACCTGGCCGGGTTCCGCGGCGAGGCGCAGGGGATCGGCGCCGCCGCGCTCGGCCTGTTCGGCAAGACCCCGGCGACGCTCACCCGCGACGACGCGCTGCTGCTCGCGGCGCTGCTGCCCAATCCGCAGGCCAGCCCAAGCGAAGTCGCCCGGCGTGCCTGTGCGCTCAGCCGCGACCAGGATTGCACGCGCTTCGCCGGGGCCGCCGCCTCGATGCTCGGCCCGGCGCGCAGCCTCGCGCTCGATCCCGGGCTCGCCCCGCATCTCTCCGCCGCCTTGCTGACCAAGCCGGGCGCCAGGATCACCACCACGCTCGATGCCCGCATCCAGCGCGTCGCGATCACGGCGCTCAAGCGCCAGCTCCAGGGGCTGGGCGGCAGCCGTGCCCGCGACGGCGCGGTGGTGGTGGTGGACAATCAGAGCGGCGACGTGCTGGCCTATGTCGGCGGGATCGGCGGCGAGAGCACCGCGCCCGCGGTGGACGGCGCCTCTTCCTATCGACAGGCCGGATCGACGCTGAAGCCGTTCCTCTACGCGATGGGCATCGAGAAGGGCTATCTCACCGCCGCCTCGATCCTCGACGATTCGCCGGTCCAGCTCGACACCGCCTCGGGCCTCTATGTCCCGCAGAATTACGACAAGGCGTTCAAGGGCCCTGTCTCCGCGCGCATCGCGCTGGCTGGGTCGCTCAACGTTCCGGCGGTGCGCACGCTGCTGCTCACCGGCGTCGATGCGTTTCGCGACCGGCTATGGGACACCGGCTATCGCGGGCTGGTCGAGGACGGTCAGTACTATGGCTATTCGCTGGCGCTCGGCTCGGCCGAGGTGACGCTGATGGAGCAGGTCGCCGCCTATCGCAGCCTCGCGCTCGAAGGCCGGTGGAGTCCGCTGCGGCTGACGCTGGACGCGAAGACCGACGCGCTTCGCCGCACCACCAGCCCCCAGGCCGCCTGGATCGTCGCGGACATGCTGGCCGACCCCAATGCGCGGGCCGGCACCTTCGGCGTCGATTCGGCGCTGCGCCTGCCCTTCTGGGCAGCGGTGAAGACCGGCACATCAAAGGCGATGCGCGACAATTGGTGCGTCGGCTTCACCGATCGCTTCACCGTGGGCGTGTGGGTCGGCAATCTCGAGGGCGATCCGATGCGCGCGGTATCGGGCACCAGCGGCGCGGCGCCGGTGTGGCGCGACGTGATGCTGGCGCTCAACGAAGCGAATCCCGGCAAGGCGCCGCCGCGTCCTGAGGGCGTGGAGGAACGCCAGATCCGCTTCGCCGCCGGCATGGAGCAGCCGCGCCGCGAGTATTTCCTGAAAGGGACGGGCATGGACCGCATCGCCTATGCCCCCGCCGAATCGCGACGGCCGCGCATCACCAATCCGGTGGCGGGCAGCGTCTATGCGCTCGATCCCGATATCCCGGTGGACAATCAGCGGCTGGCGATTTCGGTATCCGGCCAGGCGCTTGGCCACCGGCTGATCCTCGACAAGCGCGACCTGGGCACTGCCGATTCGAGGCCCCTGATCCTGGCGCCGCCGGGCAAGCATCGCCTCGCGCTGGTCGACCTCGACGGCAAGGTGATCGACCAGGTGCTGTTCACCATAAGATAGCGCGAAAGCGGTTGAACGGTTCGGGAGCGAAACGCTGGTTTGTGCGTTTCACCCGGCGGTCCCAACCCCTTTCGGGGCCGTGTCTACGGGCACCGGCCGCGCGGCCTGAAAGGGCAGCGCGGCCGAAGCCTTTGATCTGGCGCGATTACCAGTAGAAGCTCGGGATCGTGCGGATCACAATGCCGCGACGGGTGTCGATCAACAGCACGTCGTTATAGTGGCGCACCCAGCTCTGGTAGCGGCCGGCGCGCGGCAGGTGATAGCGCCACGGATCGGCGATCACATAGCGCGGGCCGTAATAGCTCGGCCCGATCCGGCCGCCGACGCGGAACGAAGTGTAGCGGAACGGCGCGTTCCAGTTGCCGCGGCCATAGAGCGCGCGGTTGCGGTCGCGGTTGAAGCGCCAGTCGTCGCGGCCCCAGGCGCGGTCACGGTCGCGCAGGTCCTCGCGATATTCGCGGTGCGCATCGCGCACGTCGCGGCGCTCGTCCCGGATGTCGCGGCGATCACCGCGGCGCTGGGCGTCGCGCAGCTCGCGCTCCTCGTGGCGGATGTCCTGGCGGTCGCGGCGCAGCTCCTGGCGCGACTGGGCACTGGCCGCGCTCGGGATCGCCACTGCGGGCAGCGCGACGGCGGCGAGCAGCAGGGCGGTTGTGAACTTCTTCATGTCTTCCTCCAAACCACTGTCCGGACTTGTTTTCCGGTAGAGCGCCTGTTTGGAGCAGCCACGCTGAACGGCCCGGGAACGGGGCCGTCAGCGAAATGAAAGGCTGGAAAAGCCCGCCCGGAGACTAGGGGCCGTTGCCGCCGCCGCCCGGACCGCCGGTGCCCGGCGCGCCGACCGTGCCGATATTGCCGAACAGATCCTCGAAGAAGCCGCGCTTGTGGCCCAGCGTCGGGGTGGTCTTGCCGTACGGATCGACCGAGGCGATCAGCTCCTTGCCCATGCGATCGACCGCCGCGACATTGCCCTTCGCATCGAAGGTGATGCGCAGCGTCGTCTGGTCCTTGGCCTTGAGCGACTGGTAGCCGAGGTTCGCGCTCTGGCGGGAGATGTAATACCACTCGCCTTCGTTGAACTGGCTGGTGAAGGTCGGACGGCCGAGCGTCTGGAGCACCGATTCGCGCGTGTCGATGCCGGGCTGCACCGAATCGACCAGTTCCTTGTCGATGATATAGCCCTGGTGCGTGCGCACGGGCACGCAGGCGGTGGTGCCAAGCGCGGCTGCCAGCAGGGCGGCGCCAAGCGCACGGGCGGGAATCGGCATTCTGGTCTCCAGGCAAACGCGTACCGGCGCCCGATGCACTTGGTTGCATCGCGGGCCGTTCGCCTCAATATGCGGCAAAATGCGGCCAAACAAGGTCGCGACCCCATATTGCCAGAACCATAGCAGGACCGAACCGGCACATGCGCTTGCTCAAGCGGCTTTTCCAGGCGCCCGACCGCGGCACCGCCCCCCTTCTCTACGCCGCGATCGTCGCGCGCGGCCGCCAGCCCCATTGGTATGAGGCGGGCGCGGTGCCCGACACGATCGACGGCCGGTTCGACATGATCGCCGCGGTGATGAGCCTCGTCCTCCTGCGCCTCGAGCAGGACGAGGCGGCGGTGCCGTTCAGCACCCATCTCACCGAAGTGTTCATCGACGACATGGACGGGCAACTCCGCCAGATCGGCATCGGCGACATCGTCGTCGGCAAGCATGTCGGCAAGATGATGGGTATGCTCGGCGGGCGCCTGGGCGCCTATCGGACCGCGCTGGCGGACGACACGCTGGGCGACGCGCTGGTGCGCAACCTCTATCGCGGCGAGGCGCCCGGGCCGCAGGCGCTCGCCCATGTCGAGAACGAGCTCCGCGCGCTGCATGCGAAGCTGGGCGACACCCCGATCGCGACCTTGCTCGCCGGAGACCTCGCATGATCCAGAGCGAATTCAACCGCCCCCAGCGGCTCGACACGATCGGCGCCGGCGAGAGCCAGGTCCAGGTGCAGGCCGAGCCGAACGAGCGGATCGCGCTGGCCGAGCGGTTCGGCCTCAAGTCGATCGACAGCCTGGCCGCCGACTATCGCATCCGCCGCGACGCGCAGGGCATCATCGCCACCGGCCACCTTTCGGCCAGGGTCGTCCAGGCCTGCGTGATCACCGACGAGCCAGTACCCGCGAAGATCGAGGAGGATTTCGCGATCCGCTTCCTCCCCGAGAGCGACGGCGATGCCGGCGAGGAAGAAATGGAGCTGAGCGAGGACGAGTGCGACATCGTCTTCTATTCGGGCGGCGCGATCGACCTGGGCGAGGCTGCGGCGGAAACGCTGGCGCTGGCACTCGATCCCTATCCGCGCAGCGCCAGCGCCGAGGGGGCGCTGCGCGACGCCGGGGTTATCAGCGAGGAAGAGGCAAAGCGCCTGGCCGAGGAAAGCGGCCCATTCGGCGGGCTTGCCGGGCTACGGGACAAGCTGGGCAAGGGCTGATGCGCGTCGCTATTTGATACGCTGCAGTTCCCCGGCGAAGGCCGGGGCCCAGGGTTTCCGTGCCGTATCGCTCGTGACTATGGACCCCGGCTTTCGCCGGGGAACAGCCAGGAACTCGCAGGCGATATAGTCAGGCGTGCCCCACCACATGCAGATGCGGCGCGCGGCTGTTTACCCACACCTCTTCGCGCGCCACCGGCGACCAGGGCAGCCAGCGGAACCAGGTGTAGATCGTCCGCCACACCGCATCCTCGCCATTCCCTTCGGCGCGCTGGAGCAATGTCTTGTAGGGGCGCGCCGCGCGCGGCCAGTAGAACAGGTGCAGGCGGATCTCCCCCTCGACCAGCCCGTCGAACGTCTCGATGAACTTGGTCTCCGCGTCGGCATCGGCGTCGAGATGGAATTCGGCGGTGAACAGATCGCTGCGGATCATCAGCAGGTCGCGCGACCAGACCAGCTTGAGCGCGATGCGCAGCCCATATTGGACGGGCAGCTCGAGCGCGAGATAGTCCGGGCCGGCATCGGCGCCGCGCATGCGCAGCGCATGCCGTTCGGCCAGCACCGTGAACAGCGCCCGTGCCCGCGCAACATGCCAGTCGCTGAAATCCATGCCCCCTAGATGCGGTACCGATGGCCGCACCGCAATGGTACGCGCCTTGCGTTATCGTATTAGCCGAGCAATACACCGTGCCTAAACCGCGATCCGGGGAAAACATCTTGGGAAAATCCGCCCGCCTGCCCTTCAGCGTCCTGCTGGTGGTAGCGATACTGGTCCTGTCGCAGCAGGTGCGCGATCTCGCCAGGGCGATCGGCCACCCGATCCCGGCGCTCAAGATCCCCTATGGCGGCGCGATCCTCGACAATGGGCTCGCCGTGCTGATCGTGCTGGTCGCGGGCCTGCTGATGCTGCGCGGAGCCGGACTGTTCGACCGGATGGGCCTGCGGTCGAACGGCTGGCGCGGACCGGTCCTGGTCGCGGTGGCGACGATCCCCGCCTGGGTGGGGCTCTTCATGCTCGGCGGGCTGTCGCATGACTGGCGCTGGCTCGATCTGGCGATGCTCGCCCTCGCCTTCCCGCTGGCCGAGGAGATCGTGTTCCGCGGCTTCGGCTTCCTCTTCACCCACCGCGCGCTCGGCTGGCCGCTATGGCTCGCGGTCGGCGCGCAGGCGCTGCTGTTCGGCCTGGTCCATTGGTGGGGCATGGGCGGACCGGCGGGTGGCGACATGGCACTGCAGGTGCTGACGATCACCGGCATCGGCGGCGTGGTGATGGCATTGCTCGACCGGCTCGACGGCAACACGATCTGGAGCGGGCTGCTGCTCCATGTCTCGCTCAACGCGGCGTGGAACGTCTTCAAGGTGCCCGACGAAGCGATGTTCGGCTGGACCGGCAATGCGCTGCGCATCGGCGCCGCGGTGCTCGCGCTGCTGCTGGTCTGGGGTTTTGGCTCGACGACACGCGGGCGGCGCTAGATTTCTTGCCGTCATCCCCGCGCAGGCGGGGATGACAGGAATAGCCGGCCGGATCCGCCCTACGCCCCAGTCCCGATCCCGCGCGCCAGCATCTGCGCGACGATATC
Source organism: Sphingomonas sp. OTU376 (assembly GCF_038440415.1). Taxonomy (NCBI): domain Bacteria; kingdom Pseudomonadati; phylum Pseudomonadota; class Alphaproteobacteria; order Sphingomonadales; family Sphingomonadaceae; genus Sphingomonas; species Sphingomonas sp. OTU376. The sequence continues at coordinate 88,215 of NZ_JASATQ010000014.1, forward strand.
GGCGATCGCCTCGGGATCCACGTCCTCCTGCCACACGCTGTAGCGCAGGCCGAGGAACACGTTCATCCCCATGATCGCCCAGGCATGGACCTCGTTGACGTCCTCGCGCACCTCGCCGCGCGCCGCCGCCGCCTGGAGCCGCTTGGCGATGCGCTCGGCCGTGCTCGCATAATGGAGCCGGAAGCTCTCGGGATCGACGAACTCGGCTTCGTCGATGATCCGATAGATCTCCTTGTGCGCCCGGGCGAAGCGGATGAAGGCGAGCAGCGCCGCCTGCTCCGCCGCGATCTGGCCGCCGGTCGCGCCCTTGATCGCCGGGGCGACATGCTCGCGCACCTGGTCGCTCATGTCGCGCACCAGTGCGCGGAACACGTCGTCCTTCGAATCGAAATAGGTGTAGAAGCTGCCCAGCGCGACGCCGGCCCGCCTTGTGATCCCGCTGATCGAGCCTTCGTGGAATCCCTTGGCGCCGAACTCCTCCGCCGCCGCATCCAGGATCAGGCGCAAGGTGCGCCGCCCGCGCGCGGTGCGCGGTTCCTTGCCGGCGCTCGCTTCGCTGCCGCCGATTCCCGGTGCTGTGGCGCTCATGCCACGCCCCTCCGCCATTCTGGTTCCTCTTCCCATTTATCCAAGTTGAAACCCGGTTCAGGTTTCAGTATAGCCTCGGACGACCACGTGCAACCCGCGTTGAATGACGGGTTAGACTGATGGGGAGGAAGTCTGGATGTCACGCCTGAATTGTGCCCGTTCGATTCTGTTCGCGGGCGCTGCGCTCGCCGCACTCACCACCAATTCCGCCTTCGCGCAGGAAGCTGCCGCGCCGGCCGCGCCCGAGGCGCAGGATAGCGCACTCGACAATACCGGCGAAATCGTCGTCACGGCCCGCCGCCGCGAGGAGAAGCTGCTCGACGTGCCGACCGCGGTCACCGCGCTCACCTCGGCCCAGCTCGACCAGGCCGGTGCGGTGGATCTCACCGATCTCCAGATCGCGTCGCCGAACACCACGCTGAAGGATGCGCGCGGCACCAACTCGACGCTTGCCGCCTTCATCCGCGGCGTCGGCCAGCAGGATCCGGTCCCGGGCTTCGAGGCCGGCATCGGCATCTATCTCGACGACGTCTATCTCAACCGCCCCCAGGCATCGGTGCTCGACATCTATGACGTGGAGCGGATCGAAGTGCTGCGCGGCCCGCAGGGCACGCTCTATGGTCGCAACACGATCGGCGGCGCGGTGAAATATGTCACCAAGAAGCTCGACGATCGCCCGACCGTGTCGGTGCGCGGCAATTACGGCTCGTACAACCAGGCCGATGTGATCGTCAGCGCATCGACTCCGATCGGCTCGATGTTCAAGATCGGTTTCTCCGGCGCCCGCCTCACCCGCGATGGCTTCGGAGAGAACCGCAATCTCCATATCGAGAACTACAACAAGAATGTCTGGGCCGCGCGCGGCACGCTCGAGTTCGAGACGCCGGACAGCCGCATGTCGATCCGCATCACCGGCGACTATACCCATGACAAGTCGAACGCGCGCAACGGCCACCGCCTGTTCGCCGGCCTGCTCACCGGCTCGCCGGTGCTGTCCAATGTCTATGACACCAATGCGGGCCTCGCGAACCCGAAGAACGATGTCGAGGCCGGCGGCATCTCGATGACGATCAACGCCGATGTGAGCGACCACATCACGCTGCGCAGCATCAGCGCGTACCGCGAGGATACCTCCTGGACGCCGATCGACTTCGATTCGACCCCGTCGGTCGATGTCGACGTGCCCGCCTATTACAAGAACAACCAGACCAGCCAGGAATTCCAGGCGCTGATCCATGGCGATAAGCTCAACGGCATTGTCGGCTTCTACTATCTGGGCGCCAAGGCGACGACGGGCTTCGGCGTGCTGCTGTCGACCACGCTGCCGGGCTTCAACGCCTATACCGCCGGTGATGTGCGCACCGAGACCAGCTCGATCTATGGCGACTTCACCTTCGACTTCACCCCGCAGCTTAGCCTGACGCTCGGCGGCCGCTACACCTGGGATCAGCGCAAGAGCTATGTCTTCAAGGCGAGCTATCTCGGCCTGACCCCGGATTTCGGCGGCACCCCGGTGCCCGTGGGTGCGCCTTCCACCGATTTCCGCGGCACCGCCAATTTCAAGCGCTTCACCCCGCGCGCGACGCTCAGCTTCAAGCCGAGCGCGGACCACATGGTCTATGCCTCCTATTCGGAAGGCTTCAAGGGCGGCGGCTTCGATCCGCGCGGCTCGGGCACCTCGGCACCGATCAGCAATCCGTCGGCCGGGCGCACCTATCTCGACATCTACAACTATCTCTCCTTCGATCCGGAAACGGTGAAGAGCTATGAAGTGGGCTGGAAGGGCGCGGCGTTCGATCGTCGCCTGAACTGGTCGCTCGCCGGCTTCTATTCGGACTATTCCAACGTCCAGATCCCGGGCTCGGTCGGCTGCCTGATCAACAACGTCCAGAGCTTCTGCGGCATCACCACCAACGCGGCGAAGGCCGACATCAAGGGCATCGAGCTCGAGACCAACGCCGTGCTGGCGCGCGGCTTTGCCGGCCCGGGCTCGAGCTTCTTCTTCAACGGCGCGCTCGGCTATATCGACGCCAAGTACAAGCGCTTCATCGGCCCGACCGGCGTCGATGTCTCGGCGGTCCGCGTCTTCCAGAACACGCCGGACTGGACGCTGGCCGGCACGCTCGGCGCCACGCTGCCGGTGGCGAGCGGCGATCTCTCGGCGACTACCACCGTGTCCTATCGCGGCCTGACCCACCAGTTCGAGACGGCCAGCCCGTTCCTCGACCAGCCGGGCTACACGCTGCTCGACGCGCACCTCGTCTACACCTTCGGCGACGGGCGCTACTCGATCGGCATCCACGGCAAGAACCTGACCAATGTCCACTACAAGACCGCCGGCTATCAGTATATCAGCAGCCGGATCGACGGCACGCCGATCCTGACCCCGGCGGGCGGCTACACGCCGACCCTGGGCAAGGAAGGCGTCGCCACGGCCTTCTACGGCAATCCGCGCCAGATCTTCGGGTCGTTCAGCCTCAAATTCTGAGTATGGTGCACTGCACCTAAATTACCGAGCCGGGCGTCCCTTGACGTCCGGCTCTTTTGATGTCGAGGTACGGCCATGAACGCTTCCGCTTCAAACCCCGCGACCCGCCCCGGCTATCGCGGCGTGGTGCTGGCGATGCTCCTGCTCGTCTACACCTTCAACTTCCTCGATCGGCAGATCCTTGGCATCCTCGCCAAGCCGATCATGGAGGACCTGCACCTCACCCGCACCGAATTCGGCGCGATCGGCGGGCTCGCCTTCGCGGTGCTCTATTCGGTGCTCGGCGTGCCGCTCGCCTATCTCGCCGACCGCACCAGCCGTTCGGGGGTGATCGCCGGGGCGCTGGCGGTGTGGAGCCTGTTCACCGGGCTGTGCGGGGTCGCCACCGGCTATTGGCAGCTCTTCCTGTTCCGCCTCGGTGTCGGCGTCGGCGAGGCGGGCGGCGTCGCGCCTTCCTATGCGGTGATCGCCGATTACTTCCCGCCCGAGAAACGCGCCCGCGCGCTCGCCATCTATTCGCTCGGCATCCCGATCGGCCTGGCGCTCGGTACCCTGCTCGGCGCCTATATCGCCGCCCTGGTCGACTGGCGCGCGGCGTTCATCACCATGGGCGTGATCGGCATCCTGATCGCACCGGTGTTCCGCTGGGTGGTCCGCGACGTGCCCCGCCCCGCCGTCGCCAGGGGCGACGCCGCCCCGGTGAGCGCGGTGTTCGGCATCCTCGCCGGCAAGCCCGCCTTCTGGCTGCTCGCCTTCGGCGCCTCGTGCAGCTCGCTGTGCGGCTATGGCCTGGCGCTGTGGACGCCGCTGGTGCTGATGGGCAATTTCGGCTTCGACCTGGTGACCACCGGCCAGTTCATGGCCTCGCTGCTGCTGATCGGCGGCACCGCGGGCGTGTTCGCCGGCGGCTGGTTCGCCGACCGGCTCGGCAAGGGCGACCGCGCCTGGTACGCCTGGCTGCCCGCGATCGCCTGGCTGATCACCGCGCCGCTGTTCGCGATCGGCTTCCTCACCTCCAACCCCTGGATCGCCTGGCCGCTGCTGGTGATTCCCAACGGGCTCAACATCCTGTGGCTCGGCCCGGTGACCACCGCCGTGCAGCACATGGTGCCGCAGCACATGCGCGCCACCGCGTCAGGCAGCTTCCTGATGATCAACAACCTGATCGGCATGGGCCTCGGCCCGCTGCTGATGGGCTTCCTCGGCGAAGAGCTGAAGGCCAGCTACGGCGCCGAGGCGCTGCGCTACGGCGCGGTCTTCTGCCTCGGCTTCTACGTGCTCGCCGGCATCCTCGCGCTGTTCGCGGCCAAGCATGTCCGCAGCGGCTGGGTGGAGCAGACGGCCTAGGTAGTTTCCCGACTCGGCGCTTTCCTGAATCGCGAACGAGTCGCAAATCGGCGAAAAGCAACGCGCGTTCCGAGGGGAAGCCTTACCGGGACGGGGGGGGGGGGGGGGGGGGGCGCCCGCCCCCCCC